>NZ_JBHILT010000094.1:0-1585 GCF_042193405.1 Bartonella sp. TT110JLCBS | reverse complement strand
AGAACATTGATGAGATCGAAGATCAAGCTTCACCAAACCACCTAAGGAGACCAAGGATGAGTAAGAGTGACACGCTGTGTGTACCGCAAGTGTACGGTGTCGAAGTAATAAAAGTACCCTGGTGAGTGGGTAGTCGTATCCACAGGGAGTAGGGAGTAAGAAACAAAAGTGTAAGTGCCAAATAGCGTGTGCGAAAGTGTGAGAACGATATATGTGAGCAAGAGTGTAAAATGAAAGTGAGTAAGAGAGAATAGAGAAGAGAGAAATAGGAGAAAGCGTGGAGAAATCACTAATGGAGAAGTGGGGTACCCGGACAATGATCCCCTAGGATTGTGTTCAAATGTGCAAGACTAATATTACGCTCTAGTATTGAGGCCTATTGAGTCGAGGAAATCCTTATGTACACGGTCCCTTACCTAGGTCGACCATGTTCAATCTCACTCAACGCCCGGTTCTAGACTTCTCCTGCGACTCCTGACTCTCGATGACCTGTCACCTAAGCCCCGGAGGAGTACATCATCCAAATACCTAGCACCATGTGAGATTGTATAAGCTCAAGGGATTCCTAGTGAAAAACCCAATTCCAATGTATAGTTCTAACCCTTTGGTCCAGGCGAAAGAACCCTAATCTAAGTTGAGTCCCAATCCTAAAATTCACTCACCCTAAGGAAGTTTATCTCCTAGGACTTCACTCTACTTTGATCGCAACAATTGCCGGAATAGGAGGTAGGGTAATTCACACCGAAAGGGAAAGGGGACGTTTCTCTACCTCACGACTCACCCTCTCAACCCTCTCTAGTCTTGAGTAGTCTAACCCTAAGAGGTTGTCACGGGCCTCTAGGGTTTCCTAGGAGATTATCTACCCTAGTGTCACGTCTAGGGAACAATCAAGTAACAATCATAATCAAGACAAGAACTCAATATAATTATCTTCTAATCTTGGGTAGTTGATGAACGCCTAAACATACGTATTCTTTATGTATTCGGGCGTATGTTTTGCGTATTTTGATATGAGTTTACGCCCGTTTTCGGTCTGAATTGGTTCCTTTCGTGTTACAGGCACAAATGAGGCCCTAGAGTGCTCGTTGACAGTATTGGAGAAGAAATCAGCATCGAAACCACTGTTTCTGAGCGGGGGCACTGTAGCAGTATTACTGTAGCATTTCAATGTATCAGTATTACTGTAGCTTGTCGCTGTAGCATTGCACTGTAGCAACTTACGGGATTTTGGCCGAGTTTCCAGAGATTTGTGCGGCCTGGCATGCGGCCGCATAGCAGGCCGCATACCGTTCGGAATTCATGCCTATAAAAGATTTTTAGGGCTTTTTGAGAAGAGGAGGCTAGGTCTTCTTGGAGCTCTTCTTCACCATTTTCGGATCTGATCTTGAGGCCGGCCATAGGAGGAGATTCTTGAGTAGAGGACGACGGGGAGAGCACGAGGCATCGAGTCCACACCTTTGATCCATCCTTCGAGGGAGTGTTTTCCTTGTTTCTAGTCATTTTCATGGATTCTTTTGGATATTTTGTGTCCATGAGTAGCTAAACCCCCAAGGTCACCGGATGTGGTTGAACCTTGGGGGTGAAC
>NZ_JBHILT010000093.1:0-1590 GCF_042193405.1 Bartonella sp. TT110JLCBS | reverse complement strand
AGCGTGATTCACGCCACGGGGGAATTGCGCGCAATGTAGGAAATCAAGATGAGTGAACAAAACACTAACCTAATAGAAATTGAAGAAACACATCATTTAGCCGTCGAACAAACTGTCATGGAACGTATTTTAAATAAAGCCTTAGACAGTGACGTCGATATGGATCGCTTAGAGCGTCTTCTTGATTTAAGAGAACAAGAGATAAAACGACAAGAGCGCCAAAATTTTGTCCGTGATCTTTCGGCTGTGCAAATGGCATATAAAAATATCGAACAAAACGCCATTAATAACCATACAAACAGCAAATACGCTACACTTGATCAGTACATTGATGCTGTAAAAGACGGACTTGCAACATACAAATTTGCTTTGTTTTATCGTATTAAAAATCAAACAGAAAAAAACGTTACCATAGAAATAACTCTGTCTCATCCTTCAGGCAATGAAATATCAACAGAAGGAACATTTCCAATTGACAGTACAGGCTCTAAAAATAGCATACAATCACTTGGTTCCACACTTACCTACGCACGAAGATACCTATTAGGCATGCTTCTTAATTTAGCAAGTAAAGAAGACGATACAGATGGTCAAATGCAAGCCAAAGAAGACGATACAAATAATCAAAAAGTTTCCTCTAAACAGATAAAGCAAATCGAAGAATTAATCGAACAAACAGAATCGGATAAAAATAAGCTTCTCTCTTATGCAAAAGTAGAAAAGCTAACAGATATGTCTTGTGAAACAGCAGACGACGTTTTGAAAATATTAGAAAGCAAGCCAAGAATTCAAAGAGAAAGCGCTCTACAATCTCTCCCACCACAAGAGAAAACATACGTTCCTATACAAGATGCCGAATATATTCACGTCCAAGATATAGAATATGCACCACAAGAACAAAGAACGGCGGTATGAGATGGAACAAAGAACAGCAGAATGGTTTCAAGCGCGCTTGGGTAAAGTCACCGCATCAAACATTTACAACATACTCAATAAAACTACAAAAGGATTGCCTACGAGCAAATATGAAGACTACAAAATCAAACTCATAACAGAACGTTTAACAAGAGAAACAAGCCCCTATTATGAAACTGAAGATATGAGATGGGGTATCGAACATGAAGATGATGCCTTGAGAGAATATGGCTTCATTTATGATGCCGATATAACAAAGTGCGGCTTTATCCAACACCCCACAATAGAAATGGCGGGGGCTAGCCCCGATGGTCTCATTGGAGAAGACGGTTTAATCGAAGTCAAATGCCCGAGATCAGTAACACATATGCGCTTTTGGATAGGTGACGAAATCAAACCAGAATATCACGCACAAATGCAATTCCAAATGGCTTGTACAGAACGAAAATGGTGTGATTTCGTAAGCTATGACCCACGTTTTACGGGAGAATTCTTTCACTTGCGCATGAAAGTCAAGCGTGTTCTCCGTGATGATCAACAAATTGAACAGATCAATCAAGCTGTTGAAACCTTTTTAGCAGAGATAGAACGAGAGATAAAACAACTCTCAACAAAAGCTGCTTAACCTTATGGGGGTGTTTTGTTCCCCGCATATCTACGAGCACCCCCACCCTT
>NZ_JBHILT010000092.1:0-1596 GCF_042193405.1 Bartonella sp. TT110JLCBS | reverse complement strand
AAGAAAGTCTTGCCTATCGTGCAGATTTTTCCTCACGCTTTTGTTATTTGATTGATCCCTTTGTACGGGTGGCAAATCGTGAGGGGGGTGTTAGTGTTAAACCCGCAAGTCCTTTTGCAGCAGCCATGTTTATCAAACGTGACAAGCAAAAGGGCGGTGTTTTTTGGTCTCCTTCCAACCAAGATGTGCATGGCATTTTAGGGACAGCACGCCCGATTAGCTATTTTGATGGCGAAATCGATCATGAGGCTAATCGCCTTAACCAAGCCGATATTGCGACCTTTATTCCAGCACGGCTTAGCCAAAATGCGCAGGGAGAAGTAGCTTCCAATGGGCGCATTTTATGGGGAAATCATACCACCTCCAGTGATCCACTTTGGCGCTTTGTCAATGTGGTGCGCACCCGTGCAGCCTTGGAAAAAACGATCATCAACAATTTCCGCCCTTGGGCCAATGATGAAAACCTTACTGGTCAACATGTCATTGCTATCACCCGCTCTTTGACCAGCTTTCTTGATGATATGATTGCGCGTGGTGCACTGCTTGGTGGGCGGGTTTGGTTTGATCGTGATTTAAATTCCAACAGCAATTTACAACTGGGGAAATTGCGGGTGGAATTTGATGCAGAAGAAGTGCCGCCTCTAGAAGATTTAAGCTTTGGCAGCCGGCGCAATGGAGCTTATTTTGATCGGCTGGCGCAAGATATCCAAAAGAAAATGACTTATCAATTTGGCGATACGCTTGAAACTTATCGCAAAGCAGCAAGGAGTTAAAGCATGACTTTACGCATTGTACGCGGTTTTACGCTGATTGTTGATGATGATGTGAATCTTCACCTTGATCTTGAAACCCTCAAATTACCTACGTTGGAAGAAATCACTGAAACCTATCAACCAGGGGGCTCTGATATGCAGATTGATGTGAGCGGTCTTGGTGTCAAAGCCCTTGGCTTGCAAATGAAAATCCGCAGCCATACCCCTGAGGTCATCGGTATTTTTGGTGGTCCTCCTGGGCTTCGTCATAAATTCACAGGCAAAAAACATGTGATCTCTGAAGAAGATGGGCGTGAGCATGAACATTCCATTGATGTGACAGGGCGGTTGGTCAAAGTTGATAGCGAAGGCTTAACGGCTGGAAAAGCGACAGGCTATGATTGCGAGATCAAAAATATTTGGGACTATACGGAATTTTGGGATGGTTCTGTTTTGCACCGCTTTTCTTTTAAACGGGGCGGCTGGCTTGTCCGCAATGGGCAAGAGATCGGTTCTCGCCGCCGCTCTATTCTCAACTTATAGGAATTGATCATGACAAGTTTACAAACCAGCATTGACGTGGAATTGCAGGTTCCGCTTCCTTATCAAGATAAAGGTGGCAAAGAATCTCTCTGCAAGAAACTGACCTTTTATCGCCCCACTTTTAAGCATGCCAAGCAATTAGCGGTGCTCATTGGACCACAATTGACAGAGCTGCTGCTTCCTGAGTTTGGAGAGCAAAAAACAACTTTGAGCAATGATGTGCTTATCACGAAGCTTTCTCAAGTTTTGTTCACAAGTGAGGCAACAGAAGGCATCACAGCACTTTTGGCTGATATGTCAC
>NZ_JBHILT010000091.1:0-1652 GCF_042193405.1 Bartonella sp. TT110JLCBS | reverse complement strand
CTTGTGACTTCTGCGTCATAAATGAATTCATATTCTCTTAAGGCATTCTCTTCATGTTCAATGCCCCATTGCATAGCAGGTGTTGTATAAGATTGGCTTATTTCCTCTATTAAGCGTTCTGTCATGAGTTTGATTTTGTAGTCTTCATATTTGCTTGTAGGCAAACCTTTTGCTGTCTTACTCAGTACTTTGTAAACGTTTGAAGCAGTGACTTTACCCAAGCGCGCTTGAAACCATTCTTCTGTCGTTTGTTCCCTCATGTGCTAATCTTGCGCAGTATTGTCGCGATTTAGAAAGCAGGCTTTATGGTGCTACTGAAAAAGTTTTTATAGCAGTGTGAAAATACCCGTAATTTGGCTTTAGGAGGCAAGCGCATTTCATTCGTGAGAATAGGCAAAACTAGTGAAGAGCAACATAACAGTAGCAATTCAAAAGTGGCTAAAACAGCAAAATAGTGAAAAGTGCTGATGGTTTTGTGATTAGATGTGCGTTTAAATCGACAAAAAGGTACCGTACAAAGCGATTTAAAGATTTTATGATAAAAATCGCAATATAAAAACGCTCTGTACGGTCAAATTTAAGGTAAATTAACCTATTGGTAAAATTATGGACTAAAAACATGAGAATATTAAAAGACCTGTTCTTAAAAAAGCGTAAACAGCCAATGCAAAAAGAGTTTGTTGCAACAGCTGTTGGTTATGTTCCTTGGGGAGACGGAGCGGCAGAGTATTTTTACAACCTCTAAGAATAAGAATATGAAGACGTCACAAGAGAATGTGAAAAATTTGATGGTGGTCAGTATTACACCGTACCCAAAAAGGCAAATTTTAGCACCAAAGCGCAGGTAAAAGCATGGGCTTATGGAGGAGCTGTTCCGAAAAACGTTCTCAATTACGAGCCTCTTATAGATGAGATCAACAAAAGCCTAAAAATTACCGAAAACAGTTTAATTGTATGAATTAGGAGCTTTAATCACATGCTTACACCATTTGGCAAAACCTTATGTAAAATTCGTATTGATCGGATAGAGCGTCTATTAGATATGGCTGAGAAATTAGGCGTATCTATAGCATTTTTATCTTCTGTAAAAATTGGTAAAAATCTGTTTCTGTAGGAATGGAATAAAAAATTATCAAGCTGTACGCTTTAGATCAGGATATAGTTTCTCTCTTAAAAAAAGAAGCTTATATTTGTCGTAAGAATTTTACAATGAACTCTTCTGATACACTTAACCATGAAGTTTCTGGAACCTTTGTTAGACTTTTGAAGTCTCTTTCACAATAAGATCTGACAAAGAGCAAAAAACTCATGGAGAAAGTAGAAAAAAACGGTGCTCTCAGAATAGAATACCTTGATCTCCTTATCTTATACACCGCAAACATAATTTTATATATTAAAAAACAATAATACATTTTTGAAGTAATTGAATAAATATGCAAATTATGCTAAGATTTTATATGCATAAATTGCTATTCTAATGGGGCTACAAACATACTAAATAAAGTGACATTAATCGGGCACCTTGGTGCTAGTCCCGAAAGCAAAACAATGAATTCTGGAACCGAGGTGGTCAACTTTCGTATGGCAACTTCTGAAAGCTATACGGATAAAAAAACAATCAAAAAGTAGAAAAAACAGAATGGCATTCAGTT
>NZ_JBHILT010000090.1:0-1656 GCF_042193405.1 Bartonella sp. TT110JLCBS | reverse complement strand
CAATAAAGCTATCATTTTAGATTACGGTATAATCTTTTAAAGGCAATGTAAAAAAATCTAATTCTATTTAAGAGTGGATTTCTTAAAAGTCTTAAAGCAATCCAAATAAGAGTATCTAAAAATGCAAATGGTTTCTTTTTAGAATAACGCATGATAAATTATTCCTTTTAAGATTATAGGTAATCAACTCACAAGATGATACGTTTAAAGAATTTACAAAAGTCCATTAAAGAGATCTTGATAACGTAATTATTTCCTATCTTAGTTTATCTCATAACAGATGATAAAATAGACTGTTATTTAAACTAATACATAAGCGGATTTAATAAGATTGGCATGCCCATTATGTGAGCATGCTTTATAAGTTATTCAGTTTCTCTAATCTCTAGTTTTGGTAGGTTCTTAACGATTTTCATTGTCTCTAAACTTATGGTAATAACCCTCTGAAATAACTCTAGAGGGTAGGCAGGGTTGCCAACGGTTTCAACAGCATAGCGATTGGCATCATTGACAATACCACTCTTTTTATCAGTCTTAACGCATTGACGCCCCATAACCCATTCAAGAGCAGGCTTGCCATTGACGATATACTCATAAGCTTCAAGAGGGATATCTGTTATGGTAATATTGCTATTGTAAATAACAGTCGATTTATCCTTTTCCTTACTATTCTTAATTTTTGCGAATTTCATTTCAGTCACATAATAGAATTTTTCGAGATTAGAGATTTCTGTCTGTTTTGGATTACCCTTTTTAAAGATCACGGGATAAGGCTCTACATCTTCATAATTCACGTGCAAATGACCTAGTTCACGTCCTGCTGTTACAAATTTCCAAAAGTCATCAGCACTCTTTACACACGGGATACGAGGCAATTCTTTAGAGAGGTTATCAGCATAACGGGCACGATAATCTTCCGAATGAAGTATACCGTAAACATAATAGAATAGATCATCCTTAGTGATTTTTTCATTAGGATAAGCTGCTTTAAAATGTGCTAATCCTTCATCAGTTATGGCATCATGCCTCTGTAAACCAACAGTTTTGTTTTCCTCTATAGAGTCTGTAAATAAAAGGGTTTGTTTCTCACTTTTACTTTTTGAAACCGTAGCATCTTCATAGATATATCTTGGAAAGCATTGACTATTCTCCATCACTTGAAATTCAGGCACATTCTTAGTCATAATAACAGAAAAATCTTTCTTTGCTCCCGTACCTGTAATTTGTATTACTCTATTTTCAACCGCTTGCCCCATTGGAAATATACATGGAATTTGGGCAACCATTTCATTAAAGGCACGATTGTAATAGAGCCATTGTTGTGTAAAAGGACGATATAGGCTTTGAATAAGGCATGTATCTTCAAATTCAAAAATCTTTCCTTTAGTTAAATGTTTCTTAAGATTAATACTCCAACTAATTTTGCTTTCATCGGCATTAACAAAATTATCTACAGTTTTAGTACGTGTTTTACCGTTATCATGTGTATAAACACCATTAAAACGCTCCACTTCACTATTGTAGAAAGTAATCATATTACTCATATTCTTCGCGAGAGTTTCATTGCTTGCATTGTATGCCCAAGCATCACGATTGGTTTTTAGACCACAAGAATAAATCTCAAACAGTTTTTTACTATGAGGTTTCTTATCACCT
>NZ_JBHILT010000089.1:0-1661 GCF_042193405.1 Bartonella sp. TT110JLCBS | reverse complement strand
ACTCTTCACCGAATTAGAGCATTAAGAGACTTTGGATATGTCAAAAAAGGTGACCTAGGCGGTTTTATAGAAAAAGAGAGCAACTTAAGCCATAAGAGAGACTGTTGGATTTTTGGCAATGCACACGTTTACGGTGATGCCAAAGTTTATGATGATGCGCGGGTTTATGGGAATGCACAAGTTTATGGCAATGCACAAGTTTCTGATTATGCCGAAGTTGGTGGTGCTTCTGTTAGAGATAATGCCAAGGTTTTTGACTATGCGCGGATTTATGGGAATTCTGTTATAGGGAAAAGTGTACACGTTTACGGAAATGCTAAAATTTACAATCAAGCATATATTTGCTGTCGTGTACACATTGCTGGAAATTGTAAAATTAGTGGCTCCACCGTAATCGTAGAACGTGAGAAATAGTAATCATGGAAAAGAAATATGAACTTACTGATGAAATAAAAGAATTTTATGATGCAAGAACCGATAAAAGTAAAAAACTTTATCGCATACGTGCATTAAGAGATTTTAGAAATATTAAAAAAGGTTACTTAGGTGGCTATATACAAAAAGAAGACAACCTATCGCATGAAGGCGATTGTTGGGTTTGGCATAAAGCTATGGTTTGTGGTGACGCTAAGATTTTCGGCAATGCACAAGTATTTGAACGCGCACAAATTACAGGCAGGGCGCGTGTTTATGAAAATGCAAAAGTTTGCGGTGAAGCATATGTTGAATATGATGCGCAAATTTACGGCAATGCACAAATTTATGGTGAGGCTCGAGTTTTGGGCCATGTTTATGGCAATGCCCGTGTCTATGGAGATGCTTATATAAGTGATAAAGCACACATTTCCGGAAATATGAAAATTCTAGATAGAGTATATATTTTCGATAATGTAAATATTTCTGGTAATCTTGAAATTCGTGGACGCAATTCAATCATCTACGAAAGTGACTATTCAGCAAGCGATATAAGCTACATAAGCCGTTTCTAACAACCAAACAACATTTTTAAACACAAGCGTGATTCACGCCACGGGTGAATTGTACGCAAATCAAGGAAATAAACCATGAAAAAGAAATACGAACTTACTGATGAAATAGACATTCTCTATCGTCGACCAGTTCGTCGCATCCGTGCACTGAGAAACTTTGGAAAGGTCAAGAAAGGTGACCTAGGCGGTTATATAGAGCATGAAGGTAACCTCTCTCATGAGGGCGATTGTTGGGTTGGGGATAGGGCAAAGGTTTGCAGTAATGCACAAATTTATGAGAATGCACAAGTATTTGGACGAGCACGTATCTCATGTAATGCACGTATTTATGGAAATGCTAATGTTTTTGGAAACGCTTGTGTTGAATCCAATGCACACATTTTCAATCATGCAAAAGTTTACGGAATAGCCGAAATTCACGGCAATGCCAAAATTTGTGAAAAAGCTCATATTGGTGGTGAAGCTGTTGTATGTGGTAACACATGTATTTCAGGCAACACACATATTAGTTATAATAGAAAAGCCGAACATATCCCTAGGAAAAGACAGAGCGTATAAGCACTTTCTAACACCCCAAAACCAGTCTTTTAACACCAGCGTGATTCACGCCACGGGGGAATTGCGCGCAATGTAGGAAATCAAGATGAGTGAACAAAACACTAACCTAATAGA
>NZ_JBHILT010000088.1:0-1673 GCF_042193405.1 Bartonella sp. TT110JLCBS | reverse complement strand
ACACCTTCCTTATGAGAAGGAGAAAAAAGTCTTCGTATTCCACCGACAGTAGAACCAGCCAAATGACCTAAAGCACTTCCAACCAATGCCCCGCCCGCTCCTAAACCTGCACCAGATAACGTACTTGTAAGTGTATTACCAAGCCCTTCGCCTTCTCCTGCGCCATGTAATGCACCAGATGCCGCCCCTACTTTAAGCAAATGCGGCAATGTTGTTTTGTTCGTGATGCCTAAAAATGGACTTGCAAATCGACTTGGGGGTAACTGACCTGCTTTCAAAAAGGCTTGACCTAATTTTGACCCCGCCACATTCCTTGCAAGTGTAGGCGCTACAAAGCGTGCTCCTGAGGCTAACAGTCCTCCCCCTAAAGTCGCAAGGGAAGGAATTGCCGACCCTAAAGCATTTCCAGCAAAAGAAGTCCAATAATGTTGATCACTCATCCTACGATAATAATCACGTATTCTATTGGCTTCTTTCTCATATTTTTCTATGGTTTTCTTATCTCCAGTCCAATAGTTGTAAAGCCCCTTCGCAAAAGCCTTTATTGCCAACTCATCATCAGAATCACGTCCTGCCGCTGTGATCCCCGCAATCTCATCATCTAAATTAAAACTCAAACCATGCTTTAAAGAATTCCAAAAGGCTTCACTGCTACTTATTTCGGGATGTTGGGATGATGTTTCGTATTCATCTTTAGGGATACGACGTATAACCCTTATTCCAGGACCAAAATCTGGAAATGGTTCCTCTACCGATGTTTCGTATTCCTCTTTAGGGATACGGCGTATAATTCTTATTCCAGGACCAAAATCTGGAAAATCTTGATGAGTATTATTATGATGAACCATTTATCTATCCCTAATAATGTCATATATATAGTTACCGTCTGGTATGGATACTCTTTCTCCAATAGCAAGTTTTTTAATATCTTCTCTGCTACTTATAGTTGGCAAGTTTGCACTACCTCCTTGTGACATCGACTGATTAGCATATTGAGCAGAATACTTTAGACGCGGTCTTACTTCCATTCCATTTGACAACCTATAAATTTCCTCATCATTCAGTTTTTTAAAAAGATCAAACATATCTTTGATTTTTAAGAGCGTTTTATATAGTTCTTCTGGTTTATCGCTAATGTCCATAGTACCATAAGATGCTACTATGCGCCTGCTTTCTTCATTAGATAACGGTCCAACGCCTAATTTCCCGCCGTCACTTTGCTTTTTGATTGCTTCAATCACTCGAACAAAGACACCACCTTCAAGCGTTTTTAATTTATTTTTTAATGTTTTTGCAGCAGTATCGGGGAAAATCTGAGCAAAAGCACCGACCTTACCAGCAGCCTTTTTGGGATTCTTCTCTATAATTTGAAGAGCATTGTTAACTGTATCCACAATATGATTAATTTCTTTTGCTGCTACAGCAGCAGTGTTTCTCTTACCTATTTCCCACTCTTCTATGTCTCGTTTTTTCTGATTATACTCAAGTTCCTGCATCGACCCCTTAACCGGTCTCGCTCTACGTTCACCTAGTTGTGAATTGGGATCCCATTCATAACCTTTATCTAACTGAGGTTTATCACCACCTGTTAGCATCGCACTAAGCATTTGAGGATTCCTTGCCATGACAGCAGCTTCTTCATCACTGTAGCCTTTGGACTTTAGATACTCGAC
>NZ_JBHILT010000087.1:0-1691 GCF_042193405.1 Bartonella sp. TT110JLCBS | reverse complement strand
GTCACTGAACTCCCAACTGTATGTGCAAGAACAGTTTCGGCAATCTCAAATGGTGTTGACGTTGTCTCTGCTATCCAGTCCCGTAAGCTTGAACGAAAACCATGGGGACGATAGGTTAAGCCGCAAACTGTCATATACTTTGCCATGGTGGCATCAGAAATGGGGTTGCCTCTAAGACCAGAAAAGAGAAAACCATTCTTTTCAAAGGGGAGAGTTTTTTCAATAACTCTCAAAGATTCATTACTCAATGGCACGCGAAAATCTAAAACTTTCCCTACAATACCTTTCATGTTTTCTTTTGGTATAGTCCATATCTTTTTATCAATTTGTTCAAGGCGCAAATAGCGCAATGGATATGACCGTGCTCCCGTCAAAATGAGTAACTTCAGTGCTAAATTTGAAAGGATCTTATCATCCAAGCTTTGATAAAATGCCGGAACCTCTTGCCATGGCATAGCAGGAATATTTGTTGATGTAGCACGTGGTTTTCCTAAAAGAGCGCGTGCTTTCATACAAGCCTGTAGATCAACATCTAAACCAAGAGCCGCAGCATATTTCAAGCAAATATTGATACGGTTAAGTGCTTTTCGCGCTGTGTCTGCTTTTTCATGCCAAAGGGATGAGAGAACATTGCGGATGATATTGGCTGTTAATTTTTCTATAGGTAATTTGCCTATGTGTGGAATAACGTGCAACTCTAGTGGAGAAAACCAGCGACCGTTTTTACCTTCATTTTTCAACTCTGCTTTTTTGCTTTCAAAAGCCGCTTTTGCAATTTCTTGAAAAATATTGCTTTGCTGTTTTAAAATAGTCTGTTCTCGAAAGACAATAGGATCATTGCCTTCTTTAAGAATATCACTATAATATCTTGTAAGCTCACGCGCTTCTTTTAAAGAGAGTTTTGTAACAGGACCAAGTCCCATTTCACGGCGCTTATTGTGGTGCGTATAGCGAAAAAACCAAGAGCGTGTATTGTCTTTTCGAACATTCAACCACAACCCTGCCCCGTCACAATATTTACCCTGCGGAGACGTCTTTACGAATGATGCTGATAACCGATGAATCGCCCTCACTTAACGTCCCCTCTCGTCCACCTTTTCAAGCATTGCTCGTCCACCTTTTTGGGTCCACCTTTTAGACCACCTTTAATTTCTGATTTGAGATTTTTTCTTTAATACTTACTTTTTTTATTGAATCATAAAAAGCTATAGACATCAATACACCCTTACATATCTTTATATACTTTGAATCTTGTTGCTAAGCCCCTGCTTGCCGCGTCTGGGCACCATATTCTTCTTTGTTATATGTAACCTATTGTTTTTTTTATTTACTTTTTAAGTAAGGGATACCTAAGTCAAGTTAAGGGAATAGGATTTTCTAATATTTCTCTATAAAGCACGCTTCACATAATAACAAGATATTGATTTATAATAATAATCTAGCGTTATTCATATTGAATGAAAAAACTAATACTGTAGGATTCTATCATTAAAAATCTGTTCTATGTTGTATTAATCAAAATCACTTACTTGCACGTTACAAGCGGGATTTTCGTGTGGGTAAAAACTGTATAAGAAAGAATTTAAAAATGGCTCTTATGAACCGTCTTAATGTAAGGGCTGTCGCAACATTGGGAGCTGGCAAATATAATGATGGTGCCGGCTTGTTACTTCATAAGCGTAAAGATGGAG
>NZ_JBHILT010000086.1:0-1707 GCF_042193405.1 Bartonella sp. TT110JLCBS | reverse complement strand
ATAGCCGCACCGGCTTCTGTCAGCCCTTGGGCTTTATAATCCCAGTCTTTAAATTCAGCCTTAACTGCTTGCCAATCAACTTGCTTGGATAATTCTGGATCATCACGCAGTTGCTTAATCCATGCCATGCCTGGGGAGCGAGACAATTGCTCAAGAGATTTGTCTAAATCACCGGTTTCCTGATACTCAACAACGAAGCCATCACCCGCATCAAGCTTTATGCCACCCTTAGCATCTATGGTGACATGTTCGATGGTCTCCTTAAGGTAACCTTTATCGCTCTCACTCCACCACACAAGGTTTTCATTACGCTGATAAACATCCTTAAAAT
Source organism: Bartonella sp. TT110JLCBS (assembly GCF_042193405.1). Classification (NCBI taxonomy): domain Bacteria; kingdom Pseudomonadati; phylum Pseudomonadota; class Alphaproteobacteria; order Hyphomicrobiales; family Bartonellaceae; genus Bartonella; species Bartonella sp. TT110JLCBS. The sequence continues at coordinate 1,376 of NZ_JBHILT010000086.1, read as the reverse complement.
CTTGATCCTTGTTGGTCAGAAACTTGATTTTTCCCGTATCTGATGCCAAATGCGTCTGACCACCACTTTTTGCCCCTATGGCATCAAGCGTGAGATGCCCATCTTTGGCATGCATGGAGAGGTCGCCCTCTGTTTCTATCGTGGTTTTGTTTGTAGTAACTTCTGTTGATTGTTGACGAAACTTATCCTTTTGCTTCGATTTGTCGCCTTCTTTGCCCCTCAGATCCAAATCAAAACTGTTAAAATCTTGCTCTGAAACCACGTTGAGAGCGCCACCACTGGTGAAATCACCATTGCCCTTGGCTTTAAACTTTCCCCCAAGGTTCAGTTCACCACCTGTGACAATGGTCAAATCTCCATCACTGTTGACTTCTGTCAAACGGTGCTCACTGCTTTGGGCGTTATAATGCCCTTTTTCCAATGTTTCCTTATGGTCACTCTCTAGCACTAATGAACCAAACGTAGCAGAACCACCGACAATCACCGTCGTCGATCCACCACTGCTCCATTGGCCACCAGTCATGCTTAAATCGCCAAGGGAGTGAATGTTTAAATCCTGTATAGAAATGATTTGAGCCTGCTGCCCACTGCGATCAACAAAACCATATTCATTCGTGTCACGGATTTTTGCAGTACCATCAATGATTGTCTTCGCATTGAGGGTGATGATATCCCCCAGAATAACCCCTGAAGAGTTGGCTAAAAGATCGCCACTGCTGAGATCTACAGCACCGCTGCCAAGCAAAAAACCACCATTATTGAACAAAGTTTGCGTAGTCGAAACATGCAATGCACCATTACTCGATATGGTGCCACTATTGGTAAGACGGTCCGTCTCTATAGTGATGCCATTGCCTTTCAAACGTGCACTGGCAAGGTTTCCTTGCTGCGTTTTTGCCCCATAAACATCTTGTGCTAAAGAAGTGTTTGGTGCCAAATAAACATGAGGCACCAAAACCTTTTGTCCATCTTTAGTTATGCACGCGTCTATGGTCATGCCAAGGTTTGTGGCTTGGCTTGCATTTATAGCCATGCAAAAATTTATAATTATGCTGTTATTGATGGTCGTGCAAAGATTTATGGAAAGGTTTATGGCAATGCAAAAATCAATAAAAAAGCAAAGTAAGGTTGGTTCCAAAAAATTGTGAGGTTTATGAAAGGGATAATGTTGTCAATATAACTGATCAAACAGAATAAAAAGAGACATGGGAGACGTGCCTTCTTTATGGTTATAAACGCATATAAAATGCATTGCTATAAACATCTCATAAAAGAGAGAGTTAAAAAAAAAGCCGTGCCAATGATATGACGCGGCTTTCAAATAGCGTTTTTTATTGATTAAAATGAATCATCCACAATGGAGTAATGAATGCATA
>NZ_JBHILT010000085.1:0-1717 GCF_042193405.1 Bartonella sp. TT110JLCBS | reverse complement strand
GTCGAGTATCTAAAGTCCAAAGGCTACAGTGATGAAGAAGCTGCTGTCATGGCAAGGAATCCTCAAATGCTTAGTGCATTGTTAACAGGTGCTACAGATAGCATAAAACATTACAATGATGGGAGTTCGTTAATTGATGACCCAACATCACCAACGGGAAAGAGAGTGGTTTATCACCCTGGTGGGAAGGCGTATCTGGACAAAGAACGAGAATCTGCTTTACGTCAACATAAAAACTTGTATGCAAAGGTTTTGCTAGAAGATATTGATTATGTGCAGGAATACCTTGAGAATTTTAAGAATAAGGCGACAGGTAATATAGCTTTAGCTGCTAGCTACGCGTTCTCAACGTCCGAACAATCGGATGTACGACAGATTTTGGAATCAATACAATCTCGTATAGGGCTTGACCGTATAGATCAAATGAAAATGTTATCGCAAAGAGGGGCGCTAGGACTTGGAAATGTTAGCGATAAAGACATTGAAATGTTAAAAGAGTCTCTTGGGAAATTAAATTTACGTATGTCTACACGAGAGCTTAAACGGCGTTTGTCAACAATAAAAGATGTTTTATCAAGACTGAACCCTGAAGTACAAGGTATTGTATTAGGTCATATTGAGTCTACAGAAAATAATATGAGAAATGCCGTTATGGCAAGAAATAGCCAAAATTCGACCAATCAGGCGGTCTCACAAGGGAATGTTGCAAATTTTACAACTGTAAGCAGCACAGAACAAGCTAATAAAATGCCTATTGGGGTTGAGTTTATTTACAATGGTCAAGTTTACAAGAGGGCTAAATGATTAACAATAAGAATTCTCTTGTAGTTGATCGTGCATTAGGTGCTACGAACAATCAAGGTAAAAAAATATCAGAACTTGGTCCAAATTTTATCAATTTAGGTTCTGCTTCAGAATATGCGGCTAATCGAGAACGCTCATCAGAACTTGGACCGAATTTTATCAATTTAGGTTCTGTTTTAGAATATGCCAATCCTTCTTATGAGAATACTCTACTCTCTCCAGAGATTACACAAAGTGAAGCCTTTTGGAATTCTTTAAAGCATGGTTTGAGTTTTAATTTAGATGATGAAGTTGCGGGGATTGTAGCGGCGGGACGTGATGATGAGAATGAGAGTGCACTAAATGCTTTTAGAAAGGGGCTGTACAGATATTGGTTATCTGGTGATAAAAAATACGAAGAGAAGTATGAGAAAGAAGCCAATAGAATACGTGATTATCAACGTAGGATGAGTGATACGCATTATTGGACGTCTTTGTTAGGAAATGTTGTAGGGGCTGCTTTACCTTCACTTGCGACGTTAGGAACAGGAGCGGTTGCAGGACTAGCAGGGCGGATAGCGCCTCCTGCTACTTCAAAATTAAGTCAAGCATTTTTGAAAGCCGTTCCAACGCCGGTAGGCACGGTAGGGAAACGGGTAGGCGCAGGAGTGAAATATGTAGGTGAGAAAGCAAGTCCGTTTTTAGGCATCACAAAAAACACAACACTTCCTCATTTGCTTAAAGTAGGAGCGGCATCTGGTGCATTACATGGAGCAGGTGAAGGTGTAGGGTTAGGTCACACACTTCAAAGTGCAGCAGTTGGTGGAGGATTAGGAGCAGCAGGGACAATGGTTGGCAGTGCTTTAGGTCATTTGGCTGGTTCTACTGTCGGTGGAATACGAAGACTTTTTTCTCCTTCTCATAAGGAAGGTGT
>NZ_JBHILT010000009.1:0-85141 GCF_042193405.1 Bartonella sp. TT110JLCBS | reverse complement strand
GCCGGCGCGGTGCTGGCAATGATGCCTCCGGTCAGCGTTGTTTTGTCTTTAACTATGATATTAAAGCCGCCATCACCAGCTTTGATGCCTGATTGCTCCACAACACTATGATAATCACTGGAGGATTTATCCTTTTGGAAAGAGGCGCTCATGGAGCCCTCACCCATTTACTAAAGAAATAAACGTGTGTAACATCAAACATATCATCATACAGCCTGCTAAAGATGAGAGCTTTTGTTTTTTTTACCATTAGCTATGAACAAAAATCCTTTGAGGACTATCTCAATCAGCTTATCAAAAATATATTAAACTTTTGTGTGATATTCGTAAAAATCCAATAAGCAGAAAATACGGTTTTTCAAAAAGACAATTAGAGAAAGCTGTAAACAACATTGATATTGAATATATCGTATATGCCTGAACTTGGAATTGCCTCTAAAAAACGAAGAAATTTGAAAACACAAAAAGATTATGACCGCCTTTTTGAAGATTATCAAAATACAACTCTCAAGGATAACTCGCATTAACTCTCACTCAATTACCTGATTGGAAATATGAAATTAAACACATCTAAAAAATAAATTTGTATATTTTAAAAAATGGGAGTGCCCCATATGCCTCCCAGCCCCCCCACCCATTCCTAACAACTTTTAAGTAATGCATGATTCACGCTACCGATGGATTGTGCGCAATGGAAGAAATAAACTATGGAAAAGAATATGAACTGACTGATAAAACAACTGAGGTCGATTGCAAAACTCTCCACCGCATTCTTGCACTAAGAGACTTTGATGATATTAAAGCAGGTGACCTAGGCGGCTTTATAGAGCATTAAGATAACTTATCTCATGAGAAGTATTGTTGGGTTGGTGACAATGCAAAAGTCTATGGTTATGCCAAGTTTTTTTGGAATACTCGTGTTTTTGCCAGTGCACAAATCTACAAAAATGCACAAGTTTCGGGTGATACATTTATTAATGGAAAAGCTAAAATTTATGACAGTCCATTGATTTCCATCAGAGCAAAAGTTGCAGGAAAAGCCGAAATCTGTGGTGATGCATTTATCATTTATTCAGAGAAACGCAGAGATCATCAATAATGAAATCATCACAACGGGCGAGAGGCAATAAATCATGTATAAGTAAGAAATTAAACCTACTTTGTATTCGCAGTTAGTTGTAAGAAATACTCACAATCTAGGTGAACTTTGTATCACTATCTCTGGATATAAGAGTGAACCCTATGTAGATACCATAATTTCTAAAGACAAAGTAGATGCTTTTTTAAGTGAAGATAATGTCGTGCAAATGGAACTTAAAAAATCGCAACGCTTTGCATTCTCATACGAATTCAGACCGTTTGCGGCACTGGATTTGAAATGATACCACCAAATTAAAATGAATCTTTCATATTGACGCTATATTCTGATCATTGTGCATATCTAAAATGAAGGGGAATAAACACGCCTCACCGCCCACCTACATCACACAACCAGCTATTGCTCGCGCTTTAAAAGAAGCTAAAAAACAAGGATGTGAACTCATAGGAATCAAACCTACCGGTGAACTGCTTATCTATCTTAAATCCGATATACCAATACCAAACCAAGCTAGTCATCCAGAAAAGTTATTAGATTTATCAAAGATATGAATATTACGAGTCTTCACTTTCTAAGATGTGAAATTGCCATGCTAAAACCACGCCCCCTCATCTTGTTAAAGAAACCACACGCCATGGTAAAATTATACGATATGTGCGTATTGTTCGTGGTCAACGCATTAGAATACGTGGAACCTATGGAATGCAAGAGTTTGTTGATAACTACCAAAGTGCACTTGCCGAGTTACAAGGGCTTATAATTCCTAAATCCAAAACCCGTAAACTTGTTGAAAGGTCATTTGCATGGCTGATTAAACAGTATTTTAACAGTATCAATAAGTGTAGCTTCTCTAAAATTACAAAAAGAACTCATCCTTATGAAGGTATACGATACCATAGGTCACATTCCGTACCAAGAAATTGAAAAGAAACATATTATAGCCGGTGTTGAACGTCGTAAAAAAACACTTGGAATGGCTAGAGACTTTCTGAAAGCTCTAAACAAACTTTTTAAATGGGCAATTAAACAGGGTCTTTTGGAAAATAATCCAGCTTTAGGAGTCAAAAGATCACCTCTCAAAAACAAAGACGAATTTCCAGTTTGAACAGAAAGAGATGTTGAGAAATATTATCAAAAATGAACTTTAGAAACCCATGAACGTGTCTGGATTGACGTTCTTCTTTATACGGGCTTGCGTCGTGGTGATGCCCTTCGCATTGGTTGGAAAGATGTCAAAGATAATATCATTTATCTCAAAACAGAAAAGAGCCAATTTAAAATAGATGTTTTTCTTCCTATTTTACCAGAACTAGAGGAAACCCTTAAAATTGGTCCCATAGGTGATGAAACATTCATTTGTGGTAAAGGTGGAAATAAGCTTGTCAAAGAAAGTTTTGACAACCTCTTTCGTAAAGCATGTAATGCGGCGGGTATTAAAAATCAGCGCACAGATTGCGAAAATTAGCAGCGACACGTACTGCCAATGCTGGTGCTACGGTTTCACAAATGAAAGCGCTTTTTGGTTGGACCGAAAATAAATGGCATCCCTTTATACAAAGAGTGCAGACCGTAAAAACTTTCCCTTGGAGCAATCAAAAAGCTCCAAAAAAGTTAGCCTCACAAACCACCGCTTAACAAACTAAATTGCTATCAAAATTATTAATGAAATTAACGCGGTGTTTGAGATGTATCAGAAACCAGAGGAGAAATAGATGGTTGTGCCTGTTGCATTGTTTTCCATAAATTATAGTTTGTTTGCATATCCAACCAAAATTTTGCTTTACTAAAACCAGCTAATTCTAATTTAACAACAAGCTCGGTACTCATAGAAGCATGTCCGTTAATCACTCTTGATAAAGAAGCTCTTGTCATATGGAGATGATCAGCTAATTTTTGTATTGTTATCCCCATTTCTTCTAAGAAAGCTACTTTCAGAACTTCGCCCAGATGTGCGAGGTTATGCATCATTTTTTTCATTCCTTTCACCAATGGTAATCTTGATAATCAACAAGCTCCACATCTGTTCCTATAAGGCGAAAAGTAACACGCCAATTTCATTCACCCATATCGAATAGTACCTTGTAAGTTCACCTTTAAGAGGGTGCATTTTAAAGGTAGGCGCTCTCAACATTTCGGGCGTCGTAGCACTTGTTAAAGCCATTAAGATAACGCGTAATTTTTTACGTGATCTGGTCGAATAGCTTTTGTGTAACCTGTTGTATAAAATAATTTTAAGCCCTTATGTTTAAAACTCACAATTGCCATTACCGCCCCTTATCGTATATCATTGCTGCACGGTTAATAACAATAAGAGTCAAACCCATGTTAGAAATATCTGATTCTATATCTGGAAAAAATGGAGGGGAATAAGTGATAAAAAAGCTTCAAAAAGATTAGGGATAGACACCCCAAAAACATCATAGAATCAATGATTATAAAACCCCTTACTCTTGTAATAAGTTAGTGGTTTTAATTATCTTTTTTACACTCTTTTAGTGGTGCAAAACTATAACGATGTAACCCTATAACTGGTCCATATTTATCAAGAGCTGTACGATGCGCTAGCGTTGCATACCCTACATGCTTCTCTAAACCATAACCTTTATAAACTTGTCCTGCACATTCCATCATCCGGTCACGCGTTACTTTCGCAATAATAGATGCGGCTGCAATTGAAACTGAACGCTGATCGCCCTTAATCAACGCCATTGCAGGACAAGACAACTCAGAAGGAATATCACGCCCATCAACAAGGACATAGTGGGCTGGAATAGCTAATCCTATAATACAGCGACGCATTGCTTCTAAAGTTGCTTGTCTAATATTGGATTGATCAATTGTACGAGCACAAAGACTAGCAACTGAAACCGCTAATGCACTTTGCAAAATTTCATGATAAAGTCTATTTCGTTGAAGAAAAGAAAGTTTTTTTGAATCATTTAATCCATCAGGAATATGATCTTTATCCAAGATAACTGCTGCCGTTACCACCGGACCAGCGAGAGGTCCTCGTCCTACTTCATCAACACCGGCTATATGAAAAAAACCCTGTTTCTGCAAATTCAATTCACACGAGAAATTTGGCTGAAGCGGCAAATTAAACATCTTTGATAAATCACAAATACAAACAAATATACACTTATTTCTGTAGCCTGTTTATTTTTTGCAAGCATTACAGTTTTAAATCGCTCTTCAAACATTTAGCGAATTCTTACACAAAAGATAAAAACAAACCATGAGATAAAGAGTATCCTATTGTCCATTTTTTCTTCTAAAAAATTATTCTAGCATGTATTCATTTTGTTTAAAAAATAAAAAATAGATTTCTTTCGTTATCCTCTTCATTATGTATAATAGAATCAGGACAAAATAAAAGTTTTTATTTCTCAAATAGTTCCTAAAGTCATGATCGGTTTTACAAACCAATTTGGGTGCATCGATTTGATAAAAAGAGCTGCTTGTTGCGCTGCTTGTTGATTTTTAAAAATGCCAAAACAAGTTGCCCCCGTTCCAGACATACGAGAAAAAAGAGAGCCACATTCATCTAATACAGATAACACTTCGGCTAACTGAGGTGCCATTTTTAATGCCGGAGAAAAAAGATCATTACGCGTTGCTTGTAAAGCTTCAACCAATGAATCAACAGTCTTTAAAGCGACCGGATCAATTTTTAAAGAAGAATGATGACGCTTTTCTAACGCTTTAAAAACAGCTTGTGTTGAAATCTCTTGTCCATGATTAACCAATACTATTGCTAATGAACAGGCTTCTTTTAGTCGTATAATCTTTTGACCAATCCCTTTAACCAAAAGTGGCTGATGATATTCCAGTGCAAAAAGACACATGGGTACATCCGCACCAAGAACTAAGCTCATTTTTGCTAATTTTTCATAAGGGCAATCAAGATTCCACTGTTGATGCAACATGCTAATAACCCCAGCGGCATCACCTGAGCCACCACCAATGCCTGAAGCAACAGGTAATGTTTTTACAAGTCGAAAAAAAGCAGGTTGAGCACATTCCGGAAAAGTCTTATGCATAAAATCCCGTGCGCGAATAACCAAATTATCTGAATGAGAAATAAGTCCTTTTGCAAATGGCCCCGTTAAAACAAACTGGTCACTTTCACAAGGCGCATAGTGTAGGCAATCACCGCTGAGACTAAAATAAACCAAACTTTCTATTAAATGATAGCCATCAGCACGTTGCCCCACAACATGCAAAGCTAAATTCAATTTAATGGGTGTAAACACATAAGAATGTCTTTGGATCAAAGCTTTTACATTTGATATCATATGACGTAATATTAATCTATACAGAGTTCTTTTACAATAAGCTCTTTTTATCCATCCCTTGTAGCACCACCCCTATAAACAGCTTGGAATATTCTTACTCGTTTTCTAAACAAATAATAAAGAAGAGTTTCAATACAAAATAAACCACATGCTCTCATTCGTATCATTTCAAGCCTTTTTTCTTCTACCATCTGTTTTTAGATAAAAACCCTTCTCGAATGATTCGTTGCCTCACAAACCGTAACGCTGCCAAAGTGCCCGCTCTTCTGCCGCCATTAATGCACTGTCAACTGCTGTATAAACTGTATGAGCTGTTACTCCTGAAGGCGTTTTAGGACCTAAAAAACTTTTTGGAGGCGTAATAAGTCGAAGTTTTGCATCATTACCAAAGCGCTCTTTAATAACAGAACGTACATCATTCAATCCATCAACAAGACCAAGCTCAACGCTTTGTTTTCCACTCCAAAACATTCCTGTAAAGAGATTCGAATCATCTGATAATTTTTCAGCACGCCGTTCTTTAACCAAATCAATAAAAGTTTGATGCACTTCAAGTTGGAGAGATTTCAAATGCTCAATATCCGCCTTTTTTTCTGGCTGAAATGGATCTAATGTAACTTTGTTCTTTCCTGCTGTGTATACACGCCGTTCAATACCAATTTTCTTCAAAAGTTCCGGAAAACCAAAGGAAGCTGAAACCACTCCAATGGAACCAACAATTGAAGAAGGATCTGCAAAAATTTCATCTCCCGCACAAGCAATCATATAACCACCGGATGCTGCAATATCTTCAATAAACACAAGAACCTTTTTATTTTTTTCTTCTGCCAAGTCACGAATACGCTTGAAGATCAAACGCGATTGTACAGGTGAACCACCAGGAGAATTAATAATAAGGGCAACAGCCGGTGACTTTTTGTGTGCGAAAGCCTTCTCTAAAAGATTTGCACACCTACTGAGGGAAAGGGTACGAGATATAGATGCTGATGAATCCATAATTGCTCCTTGAAGGCGCACCACAGGAATTTCAAGTTTATCGGAAGAAAAACGGCGTGGAATAAAACTTTTAATAAAATCCATCAAAACAAAATCTCCTTATAAATTAAGAACAATTAAATAGGAAAGGATAACAAAAAGGAAGGACGCAATAATATCCAAAAGCGCCAATTAATCCCCACATGACAAGCAGAAATATAACTTCATCCAAAGTCAAACCTCCCTAATAACAAAGTTTGAACTTTAAATAATAAACTAAAAAACACAAGATACTATTAGAAAAGTTCCCACAAGCTTATATATCCATTATTAATTGCATCAACCCGTGGTGAAAAAGTATGGTCATTATTTTCATGTATCACCAATGCCGGTAAAATAGATAAAGCTGCTCTGCTTCCTCGTTTTGCGTAAAATAAAAGACGAATTGCTGCTGTTTTCGCACGTGCATGCACAGGAATTATACAAATACCACCAAAGCGTCCTTCTAAAGCACGCAAAATATCTGTCAGTGATTGTGGACGCGCAATGAGCCCTAAATATCCACCTGGCTTAACAATTGCTGCTGCAGTCCGCAACCAGTTATCAAACATCGCTTCAGGCATAACGTGTGCTTCAGATTTTTGTTTATCAGGTGTCTTACGATCAGTAGGATTATTAAAAGGTGGATTCATAATCGCAAAATCAAAGCTATTATCTATCAAACCTGCTTTTATACGGGTATTTCCTTTAAAGGTAACATCTGCTTCTAGCAAACAAATGCGACCAGCAAATTGTTTATTTTGTTTTAGCATAAGCGTTTTTTGAGCGTAAGATACCATAAAAGCTGAACGTTCAACTAAGGTAACATGAACTTTCAGACAACGCGAAGCAACAGCCAACCCTGCAGCTCCAGCACCTGCACCTAAATCAACAACCTTGCCCTTTAAATCACTTGGAACCAAACTGGCTAATAACATTGCATCCATTCCAGAACGATGACCATATTTATGGGGTTGAACCAAATAAAATTTTCCGCGATGAAAACTGTCTATTGTTTCACCACTCTGATTCGCTGCTTTATCCATTTAAAAGCCTAATGTTCATCTTTATACACTGCGTTTTTGCCATTCAGCTGCTATTTTAAATTTTTTATTATTTCATAACAATAAGATTACACTCGCTAAAGAACATTTCTTGCCAATAACATTCCAAGCTGACACTTTTAAACGACATCAAAAGCTTGAGTCAAAACCAAACCCCCTTTATGCTAATGAATAAAGTGAATTTTATATATGTCCATTGCAATACTCTAGGAGTAAACACATTGAGTGCAGCTATCAAACCAGAACAAATAAGAAATAATCAAATTTCTCTTCAATCTCTTGTCAATCTTACTCAAAAAGATATGGATTGCGTAAATCAATTTATTCTCTCTATGGCAAAATCAGAGGTTGAGATGATCCCTGAAATTTCTAACCATCTTATTTCATCAGGTGGAAAGCGATTACGCCCAATGATTACGCTCGCTTCTGCTCATATGTTCGGTTATCAAAGTGACGGGCATATAAAACTCGCAACAGCTGTTGAATTTATGCATACAGCAACATTACTACACGATGATGTGATTGACGAAAGTAATTTACGACGTGGAAAATCTACAGCACGGATGATTTGGGGAAATCAAGCAAGTGTACTTGTTGGTGATTTTCTGTTGGGTCAGGCCTTTAAAATGATGGTCGATGTCGGTTCCATAGAAGCGCTCTCTGTCTTAGCCAACGCTGCTGCAATTATTGCTGAAGGAGAAGTGATGCAACTTTCTGCCGCAAAAAATATAAAAACCAGCCCTTCAGAATATCTCAAAATCATCAATGCAAAAACAGCAGCACTTTTTTCAGCAGCCGCTGAAGTAGGACCCATTATTGCTGGCTATGGAAATAAAGAGCGTTCTTCATTACGTGAATATGGAACATCCTTAGGTTTAGCTTTCCAATTGATTGATGATGCACTTGACTATAGTGGTAGTGCTCAAAACTTAGGAAAAAATATAGGGGATGATTTTAGAGAAGGAAAAATCACAATGCCTGTTATTCTCGCATATGAGCGTGGAAATATGGTAGAAAAAGATTTCTGGAAAAAAGCGCTTGAAGATGGCAATAATAATGATGAATCCTTTGCACACGCGCAACACTTAATGGAAAAGTATGATAGTATCACAGATACAATAGAACAAGCACGCATCTATGGAAAATATGCAATTGATGCTCTTGTTCCCATGAATGAAAATCTTGCTTACAATGCTCTCGTTGAGACTGTTGAATTCTGTATTGCGCGCGTAAACTGAATTCTTTGCAAGAATCGCAGTATTTCTCAACAAAGTAATGAGATATGATCTATAGACAACACCATCAATTGATTATCTTGAAAAGGATTAGCTCCATGTGCTCTGCAACGGTATCTCGACTTTTTGCCCTTTTTATCGTGGGTATCATGCTGATGCCATCCCTCACCTACAGTAAAATAAGTGCAGCAACTCATACAAGCTCATTTACAGGTGCTTATTTAGCTGGAAGGGTTGCAAATCATGAAAATAAAACAGAACTTGCTATCAATTATTTTAAACAAGCACTGGTTTATCAACCTGATAACATTGAAACACAAAAAGAGCTCCTTGAAGCTATGCTCTCGGTCGGAAACTTTAAAGAAGCTGTCCAACAAGCCCAAAAACTCAAGGAGAAAAATGTTATAACTCCCTTTGTTTCCTTAACTTTGTCAGTAGAAAGTCTCATCAAGAAAGACTATAAGAATGCCAAGACTCTTCTGCAATTAAAGGAACTTCCTACGTCCAATAATCCAATACCTGAACTCATCGGCGCTTGGATTACATTTGGATCTGGACAAAAATCTCAAGCAATCGCTGATCTTAAGAAACTCAAAGGTCCTGTCTGGTATGATCTTTTTATATCTTATCATCTAGCACTTATGAGCGACCTTGCAGAACGGCCAAAGGATGCAAAAAAATATTTCATTAAAGCACTGAGTAACAAACAGGGAACTCTTATCGCTCCTAATACTTATGAGCGTATTATCATAGCCTATGCCTCATTCCAATTGCGCCATAATATGCGCAACCAAGCTCTTCAAACAATCCAGCATGGCGAACAAATGTTGTCAGGTCGCGAAGTCCTTAAAAACTTTCGAGAAAAAATTGAAAAAAATGCTTTCTTAGAGAGAGTTATTAAAACACCTCAACAAGGAGCTGCCGAGGTATTATATAATTTTGGAACAGCCCTCAACTACAAAAACTCAGGGCAAATTGCACGTATTTTTAAGCAATTATCTTTCGCCTTATACCCTCAAAATGACGCAACACTGTTTCAGCTCGCACACATTTCTGCTAAATTGAGCGATCCACATCAAGCAATTAAACTTTATCGCGCTTTATCCCCTAAATCTCCTTATTATAAAGATGGACAACTTCATCTTGCATTCCTTCTTGCCAATAACAACAATTATAAAGAAGCAATAAAATTACTCACATTGTTAAATAAAAAATTTCCCAATGATCGTAATATTTTAATAACGCTCGTTGCTTTTTATATGCAGGACAATAAATTTCTTGAGGCCATTAAAGCTCTAGACTACGCTATTACAAAGATAAAAAACTTTCAGCAAGACGATTGGAAACTCTTTTATCAGCGTGGTATTGCTTTTGAACGTTTAAAGCAATGGCCAAAAGCAGAAATTGACTTGCGAAAATCACTTGAATTTTTCCCAAACCAACCGCAGGTTCTTAATTATTTAGCCTATTCCCTTGTGGAACGTGGTGAGAAACTTGAAGAATCGCTCCGTATGCTGCAAAAAGCTTCTGCTTTGCAAGCTCACAACAGTCATATTCTCGATTCTTTAGGATGGGCTTATTATAAACTAAAAGAATATGATAAAGCAGTGCAAATATTAGAAAATGCTGTCAGATTACAACCTGAAGACCCAACACTAAATGATCATTTAGGGGATGCCTATTGGAAAGTTGGGCGTAAACGTGAAGCAATCTTTCAATGGAACCACGCAATTGACGGAAAACCAGAAAATTCTGAACAAATTCAAGAAAAGTTGAAATTTGGTTTGCAATAAATGATGCTTAACCATAAACCACATGAAATAATAAATAGAGAAACTAAAATTACTTTGGTTTTTTGTTTAGTCCAATATAAAGAGTATAAAGCGTGAAACTGCCTGAACATCTTAACCCCAAACGTTCTTTTCAGGGACTAATCTTAACTTTGCAAAATTATTGGGCACACTATGGATGTGCAATTTTGCAACCTTACGATATGGAAGTCGGAGCTGGGACTTTTCATCCAGCAACAACATTACGCTCTCTAGGTCCACGCCCTTGGAAAGTTGCTTATGTCCAACCCTCTCGACGTCCAACAGATGGCCGATATGGTAAGAATCCAAATCGTTTACAACACTATTATCAATTCCAAGTGCTTCTCAAACCCTCTCCGCTCAATCTACAAGAACTTTATATAAAGTCGCTACAAGCTATCGGGCTTGATACAAAACTGCATGATATTCGCTTTGTTGAAGATGATTGGGAAAGTCCCACTCTTGGTGCTTGGGGGCTTGGATGGGAATGCTGGTGCGATGGAATGGAAGTCTCTCAGTTTACTTATTTTCAACAAGTGTGCGGCATTGAATGCGCTCCAGTTTCAGGGGAACTCACATACGGTCTTGAGCGTCTAGCGATGTATATCCAAGGGGTTGATAACGTCTATGACCTTAACTTTAATGGTTTGGAGGGAGAAAACAAAATAAGCTATAGAGATATTTTTTTACAGCCAGAACAGGAATACTCATATTACAACTTCGAATTTGCTGATACAAAACTGCTCCACCAGCATTTTATCGATGCAGAACGCGAATGCAGCGCACTTCTTGATGCTGGAACACCAAATAAAGAAAATGTATTCCATCGCTGTGTTTTTCCTGCCTATGATCAATGTATTAAAGCGAGCCACATCTTTAACCTTTTGCAAGCACGTGGCGTTATTTCTGTAACCGAACGACAAAATTACATTCTTCGCGTTCGTAATCTCGCGCGCCGTTGTGGGGAAGCCTTCTTACTCACAGAAGCTGGACAAATATACACTGGAGAAGCCTAATGTCTGATCTTCTTCTTGAACTTTTCAGTGAAGAAATCCCCGCACGTATGCAACGAAAAGCTGCTGCTGATCTTAAAAAATCTGTTACAGATCAACTTGTGAATGCTGGATTGATCTATGAAGCTGCTCGTGAATATTGGACACCTCGTCGGCTAACATTGGACATACGCGGACTTTCCACACGCTCCAAAGATGTCCATGAAGAACGCAAAGGTCCCAGTATAAAATCACCACAGCATGTAATTGATGGTTTTCTACGTGCAACAGGATTAAACGATATTTCTGAAGCGCATATTGGACATGATGATAAAAAAGGTGATTTTTATATTGCTAAAATTGTTAAAAAAGGTCGAGCTGCAGAAGAAATTATTGCCGATATTTTACCGGATATTATCCGCAACTTTCCGTGGCCGAAATCTATGCGTTGGGGAAAAGATTCAGCACAAAGTGGTACTTTGAAGTGGATTCGACCTTTACAAAACATTCTTTGTATCTTCGGACCAGAAATTGGTGAAACACATGTTATTCCATTTACAATTGGTTCTCTTAAAAGCAATAATTTAACTTATGGTCATCGTTTCTTAAGTGATGGAAAGCCATTTCAAGTGCGCCGCTTTGATGATTATATTACTCAACTTGAAACCCATAAAGTCATTCTGGATGCCGAGAGACGAAAGAATATTATTTTAGCTGATGCCCAAAATCTCTGCTTTGCAAATGGTTTAGAACTGGTTCAAGATAATCCCCTCCTAGAAGAAGTTGCTGGTCTTGTTGAATGGCCTGTTATTCTGATGGGTGATTTTGACAAATCATTCCTTGATATTCCTCCAGAAATTATTCGCTTGACCATTCGAGCCAATCAAAAATGTTTTGTCACCCGCAAACAAGGAGAAAAAGTAAAACTTTCTCATCATTTTATTCTCGTTTCTAATATTCTTGCAAATGATGAAGGCAAAGAAATTTCGAAAGGAAATAGTAAGGTTGTCCGTGCCCGTCTTTCTGATGCACTTCATTTTTGGCAAACCGATCAGCATGATTTGCCTGATCTTCAACAATTGGAATCTTCTATAAAAAAATTTGAGCTTGATATAAAAAAAACTCTCGATCAAAGAATGGCGCGACTTGATCATTTGAATGTAACCTTTCATGCTAAATTAGGTACACAAGGTGAAAGAGTAGAACGCATTGCTACACTCGCACAAGAAATTGCCCCTTTGATACAAACAGATCCTCTTTTAGCAAAACGTGCAGCCATCCTTGCAAAAGCTGATTTGCAAACAGAAATTGTCGGAGAATTTCCTGAACTACAAGGTGTTATGGGGAAAAAATATGCCCTTCTTCAAGGGGAAGATCCTCGCGTAGCTGTAGCAATCGAAGACCATTATAAACCTCAAGGACCAACAGATCGTCTTCCACAAGAACCACTTGCTATAACCGTTATGCTCGCCGACAAAATTGACATGCTCGTTGGCTTTTGGCTCATTAATGAAAAACCAACGGGCTCAAAAGATCCCTATGCATTAAGACGAGCAGCATTGGGAATTATTAGGCTTGTACTTTCGCGAGATTGGAAAATCAATCTTATGCCACTGTTTCAGTTGGCAACAAATCTTTTCTTACAACAAAAAAATAAACATGAAATCTCTCAAAGAGAAAATTCACAATTGCAGAATCTGCTTCCAGAAAAAACAGAATATATTTTATCAGATCTGTTATTCTTTTTTCATGACCGTCTGAAAATCTATCTAAAAGAGGAAGGCGCTCGTTACGATGCCCTTGAAGCCGTTTTAAACAAAGATTCTGATGATTTTTTATTGGTTGCACGTCGTGTCGAATCGCTTATTGCTTTTATCAATACCCACGATGGAATGAACTTTGTAGCCTCTGTAAAACGTACTGCCAATATTCTTGAAAATGAATTTCAAAAAAGCACAACAATAGCGAATGAAATTAATCCTGAGCTCTTTGTCGAGAAAGAAGAAAAGCAGCTCTATCATGCAATCTGTGAAGTAGAAAGAAAGGTTCTTTCTCCCGTCAATGCAAAAAATTTATCATTTGCCCTCAGTGTGCTAGCGCCACTTGGAAAATTGATTGATATATTTTTTGAAAACGTATTGGTGAATGATAAAAAACCTGATGTTCGTGCTAACCGTCTTGCTCTTCTCAAACATACTCACATTGTTACACAATCAGTTGCAGACTTCTCAAAACTTGTCATTTAAAATCAAAGAGCCTATTAACTGATAAAAACAATGAAGATAATTTTTTCTTTTTTATGGCTTTTATTAAATTAATATTGAG
Organism: Bartonella sp. TT110JLCBS; assembly: GCF_042193405.1. Lineage (NCBI taxonomy): Bacteria > Pseudomonadati > Pseudomonadota > Alphaproteobacteria > Hyphomicrobiales > Bartonellaceae > Bartonella > Bartonella sp. TT110JLCBS. Next base: position 71,306 of record NZ_JBHILT010000009.1, on the reverse strand, counting down.
AAAATTATGCAACCAAAGAGAGTGTTCTTTATCTCTCAAATATCATTAATTAAGATATGTTTTCATTTTGATAAATGATTCTTTCTCAAGAGACTCTTTAATAAGTTCATCTGCCTTGTTAGAATCTATTTCCCTTGCAATAAGGGTACGTGCTGTAGAAATTGCCAAATCAATAGCCGATGAAGAAACCATGCGTATTGCATCTGCTTCTGCTTGGGCAATTTTTTGTTCTGCCAATTTATTGCGGTTTTTTACATATTCTTCTGCTTTTGCACGGGCCTCAGCAATAATAGATTCAACTTCATGCTTTGCTGCTGCAATAATTTCTTGCGCATCTTTTTCTGCTTCTGCATGTTTGCGTTGATATTCAGCCAATATTTCCTGTGCCTCTTCACGAAGACGCAGAGCCTCATCCAGTTCATCTTTGATACGTTTCGCGCGCGCATCAAGATGGTGTATAACCCTCTGTGGAATTTGGAAATAGACTAAAAGAGCCAAAAAAAGAACTAACCCAACAAATGCCCAAAAAGTATCAGTCATCTTTATCTTCCTCAATAATCCGCAGTTTTAATAACTGAACGAACAACTTCTTTACTGATATCAACGTCAATCAATTTTTTCACAATTTCAAGAGCTACTTCTTCAGCGATAGAACCAACATTTTGCATCGCTTTATCCCGAATTTTTGCTATCTGTTTTTCAGCATCTGCGAGTTTTTTCTCTAAACTCTCCTCAATTTCTTTCCGTTCAAGCTCTGCCTTTTCTTTTAATTCTTCACTAGCTACCTGCGCTATAGCCTGCGCATTCAAACGCGCTTCTGCTAATTTCCGCTCATAAGTTTCAACGACAATGTCTGCTTCCTGCTTCATGCGCATTGCCTGATCTAAATCAGATGCGATTCGATCTCGCCGTGTTTCAATAACACCACCAATACGTGGTACAATTACACGAGAGATAAAAAGATAAAAAAGCCCGAAAGAAATTGCCAACCAGAAAAAATGCGAACCAAAATGCACAAAATCAAAAGGCGGAAACACACGATTTGCATGCTCTGCCACCTTTTTAATATGTTCTATCGACGTTTCAGTGTTCTGTGCATAAGCGCTTGAAACAAACATCTTCTTTCATCCTTTAAATAGCTTATTAAAGCCCTCTATAACCGATGATAACTGACTAACACCTTTTCTGGCATCTCTCTGGTTAAGAGCTAAAAGGGTAAATCTTTCCTTATGCAAGAACAGATATACCCTTTTGATGATGATTAAACCCCAAAAAGAAGTAATAAAGCAATGAGCAATGAAAAAATCCCCAAAGCTTCTGTTACAGCAAAACCAAAGACGAGACGTCCAAACTGACTATCTGCTGCTGATGGATTTCGTAATGCACCAGAAAGATAGCTACCAAAAATATTACCAAGTCCTAAAGCTGTTCCAGCCATACCAAAGCAAGCAAGACCAGCACCAATATATTTTGCTGCAAGCACCATTTCCATGTTATTCTCCTTTAAAGCAAAATTGCATTATTCGACGGAAAACCGCCAGTTCTATTAATGTCCTGGATGAATTGCATCATTAAGATACATACAAGTTAAAACCGTAAAGACGTAAGCCTGAAGGAATGCGACCAAAAACTCAAGAGCAGTAATTGCTACAGTCATAATAAGCGGTAAAATCGAACCACCCACACCTACAAGTCCTACCCCAATCATTGAAACAACAAACCCAGAAAACACTTTAAGCGTAATATGACCAGCAAGCATATTCGCAAAAAGACGAAGAGAAAGACTAATTGGACGGGAGAGAAAAGAAATAACCTCAATCATTGTCACCAGAGGTAAAACCACAACAGGAACTCCACTGGGAACGAACAGTCTCAAAAAACTGACCCCATGCTTATAAAAGCCATAACCAATCACCGTCAAAATTACCACCATTGCTAACGAAAACGTGATCATGATTTGAGACGTAACCGTATAAAAATAAGGAAAGAGACCAATAAAGTTAGCAACCAAAATAAAAGTAAACAGAGAAAAAACTAAAGGAAAAAACTGCATTCCCTGCACACCAGATGATTCCCGCAGAGTCGATGCTACAAATTCATATGCCATTTCCGAAAGAGACTGCATCCGCGTTGGAACCAATCCACGACTCGATGATGAAATAAAGAGAAAAATAGAAGTTACAACAACCGTAAGGACTGTAAACAATGATACATTTGTAAACGATAAATCCATATTTCCTATGGAAATCTTAATCAGCCTTGAAACCTCAAACTGATGAATAGGATCTGGAGCGTGCGCTGTCACTTCAACCTCATTTATCGGACCTCTCATTGGCCCCTTTATCTTGTTTTTGGCGCAATGCGCCTTTTTTTCCTAATTGACTGGAGGAAACATACCCCACAGACCGAAGAATACTCAATACACCAGCAGCAAACCCAAAGAAGAGAAAAAATACCAATCCCCAAGGCCATGAACCTGCTAACTTATCAAACCCCACCCCCAAAACAATACCAACTATAATACTTGCCAGAAACTCACTGGAAAGCTTAATTGCACCTGCCATCCTTCCTTGTGATTTTTCCCGCTTATTCCTATGCTCCCGCTTCTTTAATGCTTGCTTGCGCACTAAAGCTACGCTTAAGTTCCTACTACGACATTCCAAATCCTCTGAATGAAGACTCTCTCCTTGCTTTTCTTCTTCAGCCTCCTTACGGCTCATAACGGGTTTCTCGCCCATCGCCATCATTGGCTCCTTAATTAAAAAGCAACGTAAGAATACATTTTATAAAACCGTGTGCATCATATTGTTCCCGAATTTATTCGTCAAGATACTAAAAGAAATCTATCACCAATTTATCGTATAAATTTTATTGCAGAAATAACGTATTTTTCAATTTACATGCTTTCTTAAAAAGATATTCTGAGCACCTAAACCGATTTCACGACAACACCCGTGAATGTATAACGAAAAGTTCCCGTGAATAATATAAAACTCATAGAACAACCATTTTTACGATTAACGAAAGGTGTCAACTGATACCATCTTATTTTCCGGCTCCCAATGTTATATCAATCCTAGTTTTGAAAGAGAACATAGAAAGCTAAAAAACAGTATGAGAGCGTTGGTTTACACCTTTTATTCAAATAAACTTGCACTTTTTATTTTATGAAAATGATAATAATCAATGGTTTCTATATGATCCTATTCGCAAAGTATTTTACATATGCCGTTACAGGTCCCATCACGAAATGAGCTTGAGGGTATTAAGAGAAGTTCCTTTAAATACGATTACCATACCACTTTATACAATTTTAATCCACTTTTATGAACTTCGCTCTTTACAATTGAATATCGTTAGATTTAGCAAGTATTTTTGCTTTTTATTCAGACAAACTATCGTAAGCAAAAGCGCTTATTCATAATCTTTATTTTTATGAAACGATAATCTAATACTGCTTTTCACACAAGCATTATAATTATATTCCCCTACCCTCATATTGCATCTATTCTTGCACTTAAATAACCCATTAAGAGAATTTATGGACTCTTTCTTAAATACTCCCTATCACACTCTTCTCATGACATGCAAATAAATGATTTTTATCAAGATGAAAGAGCTCTATTCAATAGCGCTTAATGATAAATAATCATCAATAAAATTAAAACTTTAGCAAATAAAATTTTAATTTTATGAAACGAGAAACCATTGAAAAAACTTATTTTTAAGATTCTTAGGTATAGATTTCAGTTACTGAAAAAATTAAAGAGTTATCATTTCTTCTTGGAACGTGTCGCAAAAGGATTATCAGAGGCTCGTAATGATATGCGAACGGGTATACCAGATATATCAAATGTTTCACGTAACCCATTGACAAGATAACGCAAATACGACTGGGGCATACTTTTGGGGCGCGAGCAGGAAATCATAAATCCAGGAGGACGTGTCTTAACCTGTGTGATGTATTTAACCTTAAGTCGACGTCCAGAAACCGCAGGAGGTGGATGATGTGCCACAACAGTTCCAAGCCATTGGTTCAATTTAGCCGTCGAAATGCGACGATTCCATACACGGTGCATCATCATGACATTTTCCATTAGTTTATCAATCCCTTGACCATATTGTCCTGATAAAGGAACGGCTCTCAAACCACGAACTTGAGGAAGAAATCGAGCACATTTTTCATGCAAATCAATCAATGTGGTCTGACTGTTTTCAATAAGGTCCCACTTATTGAAAGCAATAACTGGAACACGCCCTTCACGAATCACAAGATCAGCAATTTGTAAATCCTGCTTTTCAAAAGGTATCGTTGCATCAAAAACAATGACCACCACTTCTGCAAAACGAATAGCACGCAAAGTATCTGCAACAGATAGTTTTTCTAGTTTTTCTTGAATTCTCGATTTTCGACGTAAACCTGCAGTATCAAAAAGTTTAATATGACGACCACGCCATTCCCAATCTACAGAAATAGAATCACGCGTGAGCCCTGCTTCTGGTCCTGTTAACAATCGCTCTTGTTTCAACATACTATTGATAAGAGTGGATTTTCCTGTATTGGGACGCCCCGCAATTGCAATCCTAATGGGCTTACTTTCATCGTAAATAAGCTCCTCTTCTTCCAAATCCTTTACATCATCACCAACAGATGCAGGTTGTATCATTCTATCTTCTTCTTTGTTGTTGCCAAAAACATGCTCTGACCCAACAGCATCTATAATTGCATCACGCAGATCACTAAGTCCCAAACCATGTTCAGCCGATATTGGGCACGGCTCCCCCAAACCTAATGACCACGCCTCATACTCTCCTCCTGTTGCCGCTCTTGACTCAGACTTATTGGCAACAAGCACAATTGGCTTTCCTGATTTGCGAACCAATGAAGAAAAATTTAAATCACTTGGTGTTATTCCGCTCTTTGCATCAAATACAAATAAAATTAGATCCGCTTCATCAATTGCAACTTTTGTATGAGAACGCATACGCCCCTCAAGTGTATGATCACTTGCTTCTTCCAGCCCAGCCGTATCAATCACATCAAAACGTAGATCTTGAAGTTTTGCCGCATGAATACGCCGATCACGTGTTACACCAGGCTTATCATCAACCAAAGCCAATTTTTGCCCAACCAAACGATTAAATAGTGTTGACTTCCCAACATTGGGACGACCAACGATAGCAATGGTAAGGCTCATCGATTTATTCCTTATTTGCCTTGCCCTCAGCTTGTATAAGCTCAAGCATCATTCGAGCCCGATTTGTTATTTTTAAACCCAAAGCACCTTCTTCAGAAATTTTCTTAAAATAATAAACCGCTTCATCCATTTTATCCGCCTTATAAGCAGCTAAGCCTAAAGCTTCTCTTGCAGACATACGCATAGGATCGGTATCACTTGCCATATCTTTGATACGCTTTTCAACATCAGCTAATGTCCCTGTATCAACCAGAATATAAGCCGCCCGAATTTTTGCAACTTTCTGCAAAATCTGCGGTGCTTTCTCATCCGCTGCAACAGAATCAAAGATCTCCACTGACTTAATAATATCACCTTTCTCCATGAGTAAAGAAGCCTCACGTAAACGAGCAAGAAAAGGATACCCCCCAAAATGAGAGGTTTTAACAGTTTCTAATTGCTTTATCGCTTTATCAAAATCACGTGTATCCGCAAGATCAAGACTTTTTACAAATGCATCACCAATATAACCAGCTTTCTTTATTTGCGTATAATGATAAACTTGATAAGCAACTATCATGAATATAAAAAGAATAGCTGCTCCAATAATTGAAAAGCCATACCGTCTCCAAAAAGCAAGCGCCTTTTCCTGACGAAATTCTGCATTAACTTCAGCAATAAAACTATCATACGACATATATCATACCTTGAAAAAAGTTACTTTATCTGTGCTTTTACGCATAAATGGATAAAGATGGTAGTCCTAATTAACTAAAAATCTTTAAATTGCTCGTTTATTTATTTTAAATCAATATGTAGCCAATTCAATCAGATTTTTGCAACAGTCTTAATTGAAAATGATGTAAGCCCCTATTTGTACACATTACAGCTTTTACATATATTGAGTCTTATGAAAAATTCACTGCCTTAATATTCATCATGATTGCCTATCATCTCAAGCGAACTTTCTCTCCATTATATAGAGGATAATCTTTTAAAATCTTCAACCGCAATCGTTGGTTGTATTGGATTACAGAATTATAATAGAAAAACCAATTCTTAAAAAAACAGTAAATTTCCACGAATATCTACTAAAACCAAATAGATAAATTTTTATCTGTATCAAAAACACCGAAGCGCCATGATGAAAGTGCAGTATAATTCCAAATCTTCAGTTAAAGCTCTTTATATAAAGTGTATCCCTTCAACTTATTATCTTCATACGATTAACAACCTTTTGTAATTGATCCTTAAAGTTTCTAAAAATATCTTATTGTAATGGCCAAACCCACATAAGCATTGGAACAGCAACAATAACGATCAGCACCGCCAATGGAGCCCCCAAACGTGGATAATCACTAAAACGATATCCTCCTGGCGCCATCACGAGCATATTACTTTGATGTCCAATAGGTGTAAGAAACTCACATCCCGCACCAATTGCAACAGCCATCAAAAAAGCTTCAGGCTTATAATGAAGGGAATGAGCAAAACTTGACGCAATTGGTGCAACCATCATCACTGTTGCTGCATTATTCAAAAATGGCGTGACCAACATAGCTGTCACCAACATAAGCGCTAAAGCACCAGATGGCGGGAAAAATATTGCTAATTGGCTCAGCCATTGACCAATGAGATCCGTACATCCTGTTTTCTCTAACGCTTCACTCACTGGAATAAGAGCCGCTAATAGCACTAGTATTGGACCATCTAATGCCTGATACAGATCACGTGCGGGCAAAACACGAAAGATCACCATTGCAGCAGCAGCAGAAAAGAAAGAAAAAGCAACTGGAACAATATGAAAAGCTGTAAAAATAATTGCTATAAATAAAATAGCTAACGAGATGAAACCATGTCGTAAATTTCCAAACACAATATTTCGTTTTGCTAGGGGCAAGCATTTCAATTCTCTTAATAAATTGGGAATAACTGCATCCTGTCCTTGCAAAACAATCACATCTCCAAGATGGAAAATAATATCATCAAGTCTTCCCCGCACCCTTTCATGTTGACGACTTAACGCAAGAAAATTTACATTATAGCGATCAAATAAGGAAAACTCTTTCGCACTAATACCGATAAGAGGTGAATTATGGGTAATGACTGCTTCAATAATATCAATATCACTGTCCTTATCACCTGCAGCAATAGTTCGCCCCTTAGAAAACTCTAAACGAGCAGAATTCATCACGCTATCTAACCCTGTATGTGATCCTTCCAGCAAAATAATATCATTTTCAGACAAAACAAAATCTGGTAATGGTGAAATAGATACTTTGTTTCTGATGATTTGAATCACCATAACATCACCACTTGATGGCTTAACCAAATCAACAATATTTTTTCCCACAATCGGTGAATTTATTGGAATATGCACTTCTGCAACATAATTACGGATATCAATGGCATCATCAAACGATACACCTGAACGCACACGCACAGGCAAAAGCCAATAAAAAAGAACCAAATATAAAACACCAACCGTCGCAATAACCGCACCAACTGGTGTAAAATCAAACATAGTAAAAGGTGTTCCTGTTAAACGTTCTTGCATCGCTGAAATAACAACATTGGGAGATGTTCCTATCTGTGTCATAAGCCCCCCCAACAAAGAACCAAAAGCCATGGGCATCAAAAAGACAGAAGGAGAAACCTGAGAACGACGAGCAAACTGAAAAGCTATTGGAAGCATAATAGCTAAAGCACCAATATTTTTAACAAACATTGATAATACAACAACAGAAAGAACCAAAAACGCTAATTGAAGACGCACCGATTTCACGTCTGGCCATATCCGTTGAATAATAAATTCCATTATACCAGAGCGAGATACAGCAGTACTGACAACAAACACACTCCCCACGATAATAACGATATCATTACTAAAACCGCTAAAAGCTTCCTTCGGGCTGACAAGACCAGTAGCACAAGCTATTAATAATGTACAAATAGCAACAAGATCATAACGAAATCGATCCCAAATAAAAACAACCATCATGAGACCAATGATCAAAAAGGCCATTATTTGATTTTCTGTCATAACACTCACTTCTCCCCATTAAATTATAATGAACAAAAACATATCTGTTATGTTTTAAATATTCCTGTAAACAGCAGCAAGATAAAAGCAGACATCGGAATATTTTAAGATAATTTAAAAGTGATAAAAAATTATGATGCGCATAAACCTGCCTCTCCTTATTATGCGTGCTTTTCTATAAAGTGCTGAACCCAAAGAAAATTGATAAAAGTTGATAAAGCTATATTGCAAAAAAGATGAGAATAACTCTAATATAGAGAGTAGATAATTGTTGAAACTGGTACACGCTATATTTAAACCTTTGTCGTTGCTTAAAAGAATTTATCTTCACTCTTAATTCAAAGAGTGATAAAAATGAAAGAAGAAAGAATGGTCAATCTTAGTAGTGGGTATCAAAGTAACCTCAGATATTGGCTCACTTGCATTATTGGATTTGTTGCTATCTTGGCAATTATAATTGTTGGGGGATTTTATATTGCAAAACCCTATCTTGACAGTTTTGTAAGAAAAGAAATAGCCCGTCGTGCCATAAAAGCCGAAACATCTGAAGTAAGCATTCTAGGTAAAGTCAATTTGAAGAATGTGACATTACCCGTTCCAGCTGGTACATCACTTAAAATTGGTGCCATTTCTGCCCGTCCTCCTCTTTCCTTTATTCCCGGAACTTTTACATTTTATAATGTTGATTTAAAGCATAATGATATTCATGTGCAAATCCCCCAAATTTCTCTTCGGAATGTATCCTTAAAAGAAAAAGATAGAACGATAACATCACGTCTTTTACAATCAATGATGCGTATTGAGCTTTCCTCAATTATTGCTCCCAATATACAACTTTCTATAGAAAATAAAAATAACCGAACAGAAACGGTTAAAATCAAGAATTTCCAGCTTTCTGATTTTAAAAATAACCATATCCATTCAGTTAGTATCAAAAATATGGATCTTAAAACGGTCGTAGCAAATGGTACCAAACAGATGCAATTTATGGCTAAAAGTGATACAATAAAAGCCAATGATATCGACATAAACTATGCCTACTCTATCATTTTTGGAAAAAACAATGCTCTCAATCAAGGTAAAACCGTTACTGGCCCCATTTCTCTGAATAATATAAGTGTCGATATTTTTGAAGAAGCAGAAAAAAATAGCTCTTTCTTCCTTGGACAGTTTAAAACATCTGGTTTAAAGATGAAACCGCTTGAACAAACTCCTGAAAAATTAATCAAAGCTTATCTTAATGCAAGAAAAGAGAATAATAAAATCGCTGAAAAAGTAGCACAAAATGGTCTTCTTCTAAACATACTGCTCGCCATTACCTCAGCGGATGCCAAAGTTGATAATATCACCGTTGATATACCGCAGTTGAAAGCAACGCTCGAATCATTCCAATTCAAACCAAGTTTGTGGAAACAACCTATCCCTAAAAAGCTTTTTCTTTCTCTCAATAACCTTTCCGTTTTACCTAAAAAAATGAATGAAAAAGACTTAGAGTTCTTCAAAAATCTGAACTTTGAGCGCTTTAATGTTTCAGGAAAAATTGATATTTCTTACGATGAAAAAAAACGTATGCTCTTTCTTGATACAATGTCTTTCAATATGAAAAACGTTGGATCTGGGAACATCTCGGCTAAGGTTATTGATGTTGATGAAAAGCTTTTTTCTGGTCAGAAAAATATAATGATTGCTGCGTCTCAAGACCTTGGCATCAATGAAATTGATATACAATATACGGATGCAGGTTTCATTGATAAGCTTTTTTCTTATCTTGCGCAAAATCTTAATGACAGCCAACATGATCTAAAAAAGGAACTTTATGACGATTTCTATCTAATGATGACGCAGACCCCAAAAATTCTGATAAAAAATCATGCCGAAGCAGAAAAAATTTCAAAATCCTTAGGAGAATTTGCTAAAAATCCACAAACATTGATCGTTAAAATTAAAGCAAATGATAATAAAGGTCTCGCAATAGTTGATCTCGAATCTGCTCTACAAAATGATCTATCCAAGGCTTTAAGCAAAGTACATCTCACTATTAAAAATGAAACATCACCTTAAACATTTTGTGCTTTAAACATGATGATCTTACCTATAAATTAAGAACTTTATTCCTCTTTTTTCTTTTATATGATACAGAAGGTATCATACAGAGTCATTTATACAGAGAATATAGAATCTAAAATGTCGATGCTTGGAGTTGTTCATGTCTGATTTATCTTCAAATCGCCTGCCTAATCGCGCTTCTCGTGTCACCAATCAAGCGCTTTCTGCTATCGAGCGTTTTCTCCATATTGAAGCTCTCAGCGGTGTTGTTCTTTTATTAGCTGCTGCTTCTGCACTTATTTTTGCCAATTCTAAATATGCTGCTTTCTATGAATCTTTTTGGCATACACCTCTTGGCTTTAATTTGGGTCATTTCACTCTTTCATGGGATTTACATTTCTGGGTTAATGATGCCCTTATGACTATTTTCTTTCTCGTCGCAGGAATGGAAATTCGACGCGAAATTCATGAAGGGGCTCTTGCCGATTTTAAACAAGCAATCTTACCAATTGTTGCTGCAATAGGGGGCGTTTGTGTTCCTGCAATTATTTACTTTATCTTCAATTTTAACGAGGGACATATGCGCGGTTGGGCTGTGCCAACAGCAACAGATATTGCCTTTGCTCTAGGTATTCTTGCTCTTCTCGGAAAAAAAATTCCTTCTAATCTTCATATTATTCTTCTATCATTAGCGATTATTGACGATATTATCGCTGTTCTTATTATTGCTTTTTTCTACTCAACAAACATTGATCCTAGCGGTTTAATGATTGCAGGAGCGGGTATTGCTTTGGTACTATTTTTTCAGTGGATCGGGCTTGCATCAGCATGGCTTTACATTTTACCTGGTGCAATCATTTGGTGGGGGTTAATGGTAACAGGCGTTCACCCATCGCTTGCTGGCGTAATCTTAGGGATGATGACTCCCGTTCTTCCTACCCGTACTCTTGTAGCGCCACTCACCATGCTCAGTAACGCTATGCAAATTCTTCAAGAAAAAAATACAAAAACAGATCTGCATCATATTTCAACAGCATTAAAAAAGATGCGCAAAGGACAACGGGCCATGATTGCCCCAGTAACACGTGTTCAAAAAGCATTGCATCCATGGGTTGCATACGTTATCATGCCAGTTTTCGCCTTCGCAAATGCAGGAGTAAGTTTTGCAAACTTTGATCTTTCTTCTGACAAATCATTCTTGATTGTTCTAGGTGTTGTCATTGGTCTTTTCATCGGTAAGCCTCTTGGTATTATCACTGCCAGTTATATAGCTGTAAAATCAGGGTTATGCCGCCTACCCCCTCATATGACCTGGACAGGTGTTTTACTCATTGGTTTTTTAGCAGGAATTGGCTTTACAATGTCTATCTTTGTTTCAATGCTCGCTTTTAAAGATATTATTCTGCTTGATGCGGCAAAAATTGGGGTCCTTTGTGGCTCTGGTTTATCTGCCCTTATCGGTCTGGGATATGGATTTATTTATATTAAGCGCGATAAAGGAATTTCTCAGTAGTTCCTAACAAACTAACTGAAAATACATTTTTATGCAGAAATTCTAAAAAGTAATTTTGCCCATTTGTTCGATTTGGACGATATTTAATGTAAAATCCGTTGTCTCGCCTCATCTTTACACTTATGAAGGAGAAAACTAACATCATCATACTATTTACTAGCCTCTAATGTTGCAACAACCTTTGACACTCGAGAGGAATCATAAGAGATATTTTTATTCCTTTCTTCAATATTCTTTTACTCATGCACCGACTCCACTCATGGTGTGCACAAAAATGATTTTAATTGTTTCAATATGAAAGGCTTCGTGGTTTCAGAAAAGCTGTCTTTAGTTGGGACTATGATTCACTATAAAGAAAAATTTAATTATTATAAATCAATATCTTATTTTTAATAATAAGAAAAGATAAGAATAAGCAAAGTTCAATAATCAGTTAAGTAATTCCATGGCTTATTTTTCCTAATAAACCACCTTCCTCGTTTCTGATTTTATTGCGGTATTCTAAATAACTTTAATTTTTATCTTCTTAAAAGCACATTATTTGGGGATAAAAATATTTGATTTGTCATTATAAATCTTGAATGGAGTCCAAATATCGTAAGATTTTCTTATTTCAAATCTGTATATGATGAATCAATCAAGACTATTCTCTTACACGTCACAAGCTGAGGAAGAGTATGGATTATTTGAAGAAAGAAGACTGATTCACCATATCCATACAAGAGTTGTTCAACACGAAATCTAAAAATTAAATGATGACGACAAACTGACACCTTTGATCTAAGTAAAGGAGATGGGGCGCACAATGGCTTTACCGTTATACCATTCAGGTCGGTGCCGTGAAATGGACTTGGAGGAATTGAGATATATTTTTTCAAAACAAGCGCATAAATTAACACTATAATAGCGTTTTGTTTTATGTGAAAGGCATATACGATTTAAATAACGCAATAAACAAAAACGTAAACCAATGTGTAATATCCATTATTTAAAAGATATTGCTGTCAATCCCTTTGAAAGTTGTAAAGCAGAATTAAAAGGAAGTTGTAAAATGGAAGCTGGTTTTCACTTTTATGGCTTCATATTCTCCCCCAATTAGGTTTTATCTCCATTTCAGAAATTACCCCACTAGGTATACGCAACATCCTTATTCCTATCTGGCATACAAAAACAGGAGTTGCTCGTAGGCCCCTTATCCGTCTCAATATACCATCAAATATGCATCTGCACTGACATTAGATATTGATACAGGTAACAAAAAACAAAAGATTTATTTGGAATAACAACGTCATAACATCACTACTAAATTGACAATGGAGTGGAAAAATATTCCCGTTTTTTATCATCGACACATCGCTTGTCTCACTCCATGAAAGAATTAAACTTGAAGCATGTTTCCATAGGGAACACTCTAGTTTACGTAATTAACTCGCGGGAAAAAAACTAGTCATTTAGGCTATTCTAAAACATATGATTGGTGGAAAAATAGAGCATATATATCGTTGTTCTCCCCTTTTCCCGCTCTTATTTGATATTTATTTTCTTTTTGTTTAAAGAGCTCGCTCTATATTTCTTGATACCATAAAATACTCTTCATAGATAATTTAAAAAGCAATATTTCCGAGACTTTCAAATTATACAACGCCACATAAAATACAAGAAGAGTAAAATAATATGGCTATATTTCTCACAAGAAGAGATTTACTTACAAAGACCACCATTTGCAAAATATGTAAACATGATAAAAAACTAGCATGATATACTGCAAAAACGAAATAATGTATTTCATGCATGATTGGCAGTATCACACAGAAAATACTTATAATAGAGTAGTTAAGGGAAGAAAGTTAACCTAAAGAACATATGGAGGTATCGAAAACTTTGAAAATCTTAATCATAATTCAAAAAAGAGAAATAGACATGAAAAAAATTTAAGTAATAAAATCATAAAAGAAATACACTATAACATTATCATTAATTTTGATCTATAGTTACATGATTTTATGAAAAGTACTTCTGAAGAAGCTATAAACGCATAAGATATAGTAATTTTGTAACTTATAGCGTAAACATAAATATTGTCTATAGAGATAGATTTTTTATTGCCTCATAATACGGAAAAAATTAAATTTGCAAGATACACATAAAGTCATAAACAATCATTTGAAGACAAACTAAACATCTCTAGAAAATACATCATCAATTTTATTTTTGGTAATTCCATCACGAATCTAATGAGCTCCAATTTCTCTAAGATTTATAATATTAAATCTGTATTGACGAGGCTGTCCCTCATGCAACATGCATCCTTTGAATAAACGCACTACATTGCTTCTTATTCTATTAAGGCTTATCGTAAAGACTTCTCGATCCCTCTCTATAGGCTCTAAGACGTTTGTAGACGGCATATTTTATATCCCTTCTTAAACAGTTTTTTACCCAAACATCTTTCTCTTGTAATATATAAGTGACCATTTTTAAATTCATCATGAATAAGTTTAAAATGAGAGAGTTTTGCTGTATTAAATATTCTATTTAAGTTGAAAATATAAATTGTCCTTAACAAAAATTATTAATATATATTAAAGCTTTGTTGGAACTAAAAAAATGCTCATCCCTTATCAAGAGCATAAACAGCATGTAATGTTCTAACCGCAAGTTCAGTGTAAGCACTATCAATCAAAATAGAAATTTTAATTTCTGAGGTTGTGATTGCTTGAATATTAATACCCTTTTCAGCCAAAGCCTTAAAAGCTGTAGCTGCAACACCTGCATGGCTGCGCATTCCAATACCAATCACAGAAACCTTAGCAAGATCGCTTTCAAATTGGAGAACATCAAATCCAATTTCTTTACGATTTTTCTCAAGAAGTGCAACAGCTTTTTCTACATCTGATGACGGTACAGTAAAAGTCATATCAGTTTTTGAGCCATCTTCAGAAATATTTTGCACAATCATATCAACATTAATGCGTTCTTCAGCCAAGGGGCCAAAAATTGCTGCCGAAATCCCTGGGCGATCGGCAAGCCGACGAAGGGAAATTTGTGCTTCATCCTTAGCAAAAGCAATACCAGTAACATTTTGTTGTTCCACGATTTCATCCTCATCGCAAATAAGTGTTCCAGAAGAACTCATTGGATCCTCCATGCCTAAAGCATCAGGATCCTCAAAACTTGAACGCACAAAGGTACGAACCTTATGAACCATAGCCAATTCAACAGAACGAACCTGTAAAACTTTTGCACCAAGAGAAGCCATTTCCAACATTTCTTCAAAAGCTACTTTTGGTAAACGACGCGCTTTCGGTTCTATACGTGGATCGGTTGTATAAACACCATCCACATCTGTATAAATATCACAGCGATCAGCTTTTACAGCCGCTGCTATAGCAACAGCACTTGTATCTGATCCCCCTCGCCCTAAGGTAGAAATCCGGTTATCCGGAGCTAACCCCTGAAAACCAGCAATAACGGCAACCTGACCTTCCTGAAAACACTCGATTAAAAAAGATCCATCAATATTAGTAATACGTGCACGACTATGCGCATTGTCTGTATGAATAGGAATTTGCCAACCAAGCCATGAACGTGCATTCACCCCCATTTCTTGAAGTGTCAAAGCCAACAAACCTGAAGTAACCTGTTCGCCTGAAGCAACCACAACATCATATTCACGAGCATCTCTATGCATGGAGGAAGCATCTCTCGTCCACTGAACAAGTTCATTTGTTTTACCAGCCATCGCAGATACGACAACGGCAACCTCATTGCCTGCATCAACCTCTCTTTTGACATGCCGTGCAACATTATGAATACATTCCATGTTTGCTACAGATGTTCCACCAAATTTCATGACAATGCGCGCCATTAATAACACTCTTACCTTTACATCTTTTATCTCAAACAGTAATGAGAATTAGATGCTGTATCAACTAACCATTTTCTCGACATAGCGAATATCTATCATTTGTGCAAGTTTCATTATGATTATATTAATTTCTCTTGACTTTGTATAAAATCTACTTGACCTGATCATTAAAAATAAAAGGAAAGCAAAATGATAGATAAAACGCCGACAACTATTGATCAAAGTGAAATTGATCACTTTTCACGTATTGCTACAGAATGGTGGAATCCACAAGGAAAATTTCGACCTCTTCATCAATTTAACCCAACACGCCTTGCTTACATCAGAGAAAAAATTTGTTTAGAGTTTAATCGTGACCCTGCCTCACTTACACCCTTTGACAATTTGAAAATTCTTGATATTGGCTGTGGAGGAGGCTTGGTATCTGAACCAATGGCACGTCTTGGTGCTATGGTCGTAGGCGTTGATGCTTCACAAACGAATATTGAAGTCGCAAAAATTCATGCAGCCCAAAATGATCTTTTAATTGACTACCGTACCACTACGGCAGAAGCACTCGCCAATGAAGGAGAAAAATTTGATATCATCCTTAATATGGAAGTTGTTGAACATGTCGCTGACGTTAATCTCTTCATAGCAGCTACAGCAAAAATGCTGAAACCACAAGGGTTGATGTTTGTTGCAACACTCAACCGCACGTGGAAAGCATGGGGACTTGCTATTGTAGGTGCTGAGTATATCCTACGTTGGCTTCCTAAAGGAACACATGATTATAAAAAATTCCTAAAACCGCGAGAACTTAAAAAATTCTTATCACAAAACGCTCTAACTGTCACTGATGAGATAGGTATTACTTATAACCCATTAAAAGACAGCTGGAATCGCTCAAAAGACATGGACGTTAACTACCTCCTTCTCGCAAAACGGTCTTAAGAATATCTCATTTACAACTATTGTATGCCTTGTAATAAAGAATTGAGCTTTCCCTCAGCCTCTAAAGCATAAAGATCATCACAACCGCCAACGTGATAATCACCTATAAAAATTTGCGGAAATGTATTACGTCCATTTGCGCGCTGTACCATTTCTTGGCGAAGGGATGTAGAAGCATCAATATCTGTATATTTTACGCCTTTTTTATTAAGCAAATCACGTGCTTTTGTACAATAAGGACAGTTAGGGCGTGTATAAATTATTATCTCTTTCATAGTATTATCCTCCAATATTTTTTAATAATATTCATTTTAAATTCCTCTTAAGAAGAGGGAAAAATAGAATCTTCTTTGAGAACACGCGAAAATGTTAGCACATCAACCTGTCGTGCACCTGCATCTTTTAATGTAGCAGCTGCTGCCGTAACCGTTGCACCCGTTGTAAATACATCATCAATCAGCAAAACAGAACATCCTTTGAGATATTTTTTAACCTTATGCGAAACCTTAAAAGCATTTTTTACGTTAAGTTTTCTCTCTCTCGAAGAAAGACTAACCTGCGGACGGGTATGCCGACAACGAACAAGCCAACTCGGTTTTAAAAGCTTTTTTTGTGATGCTGCAATGTAACGTGCAAGCTCAGCAGATTGATTATAACGCCTCTCCCAAAAACGACGAAAATGCAATGGAATGGGAATAATAACATCACAATCATCAATAACCTCGCGTCCAGAAAACATCATCCACTTGGCCATAAATGATGCCAATTCTATATGATCACCATATTTTAAGCGCGTTACTAAAGTTCGTGCAAGCCCTTTATGAACAATGACTGAGCGAACACGTGAAAAAGGATAAGAATTACGAAGTGCTTCACCACTGAGAAACCCCTCCCCCATATCACAAACAAAAGGAGTCCCCATAACAGGACAATAAGGTTTCGTGATAAATTGAAGTTCTTTCCAACATTCAGGGCAAATCGTACCATAAGTAGAAACATTTTGCTTACATCCAGGACAAATTGGTGGATAAAGCATCGTTTTCAAGCGTTCAACGAACTTACTTAGTATATCCCCGCTATTTAACGCCGCTTCTCGAAAATACAACATTATAAATTTAGGCTTTTACAAGTTTCCCTCAGAACAAAAGTTCCTTTGTATTTTCTCAATTTATAATTTTAATTCCTTTAAAAACTCTTACCTTCTATAAATTTATTTTCTTTCATATTATAAACTTGACAGAGCTTGCACAAATAATGAACCTTTTCAAAATATATTCTTTCATAGATCGAAAGTGTTCCACAATATGTCGCATCCTTTAATTTTTGATCATAACCGCATTGAACAATTCCGCAAACGCGCTTTCCAAAAAGCAAAAAAAGGATATGACTTTTTACTCTCTCACATGGCAGAAGATCTCTATAAACGTCTTAGCACTGTTGATCGCCTCTTTACATTAGCTCTTGATTTACACAGCCATACAGACCTTGCTGCGCAAGCTTTAATGAAATCTGGAAAAGTTTGTTCCATAGAACGCATTGAAACCGATACGCTTTATCAAAGCCATGATAAAAAATTCTATTTACGTCATCGAGAATTTCTTGATTTACCTCAAAGTTACTGTGACCTTATTGTTTCACTTCTTTCATTACAATTGACCAATGATACCCCTGGTGTTCTAAGCCAGATAAAAAATACCCTTAAACCAGATGGCTTATTTCTTGCTGTTATGGCAGGAGCTGGTACATTAAGAGAATTGCGGGAAAGCCTGCTGCAAGCTGAAAGTGAAATTTATGGTGGAGCAAGCCCTAGGATCTACCCTTTTGCCGACATTCGTGATGCAGGCGCTCTTTTACAGCGTGTTGGCTTTGCCCTGCCTGTAGCAGACGTTGAAGATATCACAATACGTTATAATACAATGTTTGACCTTATGCACGATCTTAAAGCTATGGGAATGCAAAATGCACTCATCAATCGTTCACGACGCCCTGTATCCAAACGTTTTTTTCTCCGCGCAGCTGAAATCTATGCACAACAATTTAGTGATCCTGATGGACGTATTCGTGCACATTTTTCTTTTATCTGGCTCTCTGGTTGGGCTCCTCATCCCAACCAACAAAAACCCCTACAACCTGGTTCAGCGCAAATATCTCTTACGAATGTTTTAAAAACTAAAAAAACATAATCTAAAATTATTTTTTAAAAATACTTTTATCTGTTGTCCGTAATATTTGACTGGTGACCGTTCCAGCTATCATTGAATCGCTCACGTTTAGAGCGGTCCGTCCCATATCAATTAGCGGTTCAATAGAGATAAGTACAGCAACCAAAGTAACAGGAAGCCCCATAATTGGTAACACAATCAATGCAGCGAAAATAGCACCTCCCCCCACACCAGCAACACCAATAGAACTCAATGTTACAACACCAATAAGCGTAGCAATCCAAGTCGGATCAAGAGGATTAATACCCATAGAGGGTGCAATCATGGTCGCAAGCATCGCTGGATAAAGACCAGCACAACCATTTTGTCCAATTGTTGCCCCAAAAGAAGCTGCAAAACTCGCAATGGATTGTGGTACACCTATCCACTGTGTTTGTGCTTCAATATTCAAAGGAATACTTGCAGCACTTGAACGACTGCTAAAAGCAAATGTCAAAACCGGTAAAACCTTTTTGAAAAAACGAAAGGGATTAACTCCAGAAATACCAAGCAATACACCGTGAATTCCAAAAATTAAAATAATACCGACATAAGAAGCAATAATAAAAACCAGTAAATTTAAAATATCTGCAATACGCGATATTGCTCCTACTTTTGTCATAAGTGCAAAAATACCATAAGGTGTCAAAGCAATCACAATACGGACTAACCGCATAATCCAAGCTTGTGCCACTTGAATAAATAAAAGCGCTTTTTCTCCTTTTTCTGGCTCATCTTTCTTTAAAAGGAGAACCGATGCACCTAAAAATGATGCAAAAATAACAACACTGATAATTGACGTACGTTTAGCTCCACTCAACTCAGCAAATGGATTTTTAGGAATCATAGACAAAATCATCTTTGGTATATTCATATCTCCAAGTTTAGAAATATGACCTTCAAGAAGAGCAGAAACATTTTGCCCTTCATGCACCAAACCATCGGTTGTTAATCCAAAAAAATTAACCACAAGCACACCAACCAATGCTGAAAGAGCCGTTGTAAAAAGCAATATTGAAATTGTTATTATACTCATCTTTCCAACAGCATAAACAGAATGTAAATGAGCAACTGCTGAAACGATAGAGATAAAAACCAATGGCATAACAATCATTTGCAACAATAAAATATAGCCCTCACCGACAATGTTAAACCATTCAACGGATTTCAATAAAGTGCTTTCACCCTCTCCATAAATAAACTGCAAAACACTTCCAAAAATCAAGCCAAGGATAAGCCCTAGCATAACACGTAGTGAAAGACTCCATTGCATTCTCTTACTTTGGGCAACCCACAGTAAAAAAATAACAAATAAAAACAAATTGATGAAAAAATTAAATGTCATTGTCTATGCCCAGTCCATATTCACTATTGTTATGATGACGTAAATAACATGCATAATTCAAAATCAATGCATAATATCTGAAATTAAAGTATAAAGCTTACAAGGCTTTTACAAGATCATTATTTTTTCAATTTATAGCTTAAAAGAGAATTTTTTATCTATTAATAACGGTTTAAAGAAAATAAATAAAAATACTTTCCTATTATTTAAATTTACACTCTCATTAAAAATAATTAAAAAAGAGAAGTATAAACAACATTCATTGCATCTTAATACTGAATAGTTCCAACATATCTTATCCTATAAATGCCCTTATCACTCTCTTTTGCTATTTGAATTAAAAAGAGTTTTCCAAGCAAGGATGAATTAACAATCGAACATTCATGATTTTTCTAGAAAATACACCAACAAGCTACTTTTGCTAATTTTATGAACTGCGCTCTCAATAACAAAAAAATCGTAAATGTAGCGGGCTTTGAAAGCTACAATGCCTATTGAAATGTAATACCAACAAAAATATCATATATTTCATTTGATATAACCACATTAACTGATATCAATCGTCATAATAGCTATATTCAATATCCGACTATTGATCGAAGATAAGGCATTAAATCACTCAGAAGCGTACCGTAACATTTATTGTTTTAGCTTCTCTAATACCTTTGTTTTCTGTATTAATATCATTTGGATATATCAAAGTGAATAGATCTGAATCTGTACAATGAACTTTATCAATCACACCTCAATAAAAACTATAGAGATTCAGAATATCGCGAAAAAGAGGAAATAGCAAAAGAATATATATATAGAAGTCTTTCAGAGTACAATAAAATTTGTCACAAGCTGGCATCATCGTTATATTTTAGCCCTCAATGTGCCCGACAGCCCTTGTATTAAAACGGTTTATAAGAAGCATTTTTAGTCCTTTCTTCTATAGTTTTTTCTCCACACGCCAGCCCCACTTGTGACGTACAAGCAAGTGATTTTGATTGATCAAGATAAACAGATTTGAAATAAGAGAATCTTATGGTATTGGGGGTCTAATTCAATATAAATAACGCCATATTATCTTTATAAATCAATATATTGTTACATCTACAGAATATGATAAGGTATCGTAAAAAAATATTTAATGGAACTACAAATTGAACCTTCATAATTGGATATTTTAAAGCATTACCACACAATACTTGTCTTTTGTGAACACTGTATACTGTTGTTTGGCAAATAATCCAAAGACAAAGATCTGCTCAGTAATTAAATATGATACTAATTTGATTCATTGAGAAAAAATGCTTCTCTCGCAAAACTTGAAACAGACTTTAATGATCTGATGGCTGAATATGTAGAAAATTTTTAGATTCTCCAACTGATATTAACCGAAAAAAACAAATGATGTGTTCAGAAAAACTAATAACATTGTAATTCCCTTACCCATTTTAAAAATACAGCGATTGTCTACATGATGACAGTATAATTATATCGTATAATGATAAAAAAAGAATAAGAATCCTCATGAGATCTGGCTAATAAAAAATGGAAGCAATAAAAAGTTACGCAGCACACTCTATGTTTTTAACGAACAAAAGAAGTGTTTGTAGCTACCAGCACAACAACTAAGGTTTTGTATTTTTTCCACAAAACAAAATACTTCGTGTTCATATAAGCATCGTATATTGAGTTATAATCATTTATTATTCTAACATTAAGCAAGATATTAAACGCAAATTATATTTTTTTATCCCTTTTAAAAGTGAAAAATATTGTTTTCAAACCTATCCATCAGCGTGATGAGCCAAGTGGATAAAAATATTTGATAACCAGCTAAATATATCTCCTATGATCTATCTTTAGGATAAAGATACAACATTGAGGTTACAGAGATATCGTGACAGTATTAATCTGGATATAAAGATAACAGTGCCCAAAAGAGCTCTGTATTGTATCCCTTATGAGAAAGGTTGAAAGCAAGGGACAATATTCTCTCTAAGACAAGTTGGTGAATGCCTCCCACAGTGATATGCATTTTTTAAAAAGTACAAAGCGCCTTTGCCTAAAATTTAATAGGCACATTCTAAAAATACAGGTTCTACAGACTCATTCCAAATAGAATAGTAATAAGACAACAATTTTTCAGCATCTGTTTGCCCCATTGCAACAACCTCTTCTAAAGGATTAAGAAAATTTGTTTCATCAAAACCATTCTCATCATACTGTTTGCGATTTTTTAAGCCCTTGCGTGCAATAGCAAGAGCTTGACGTGCTAATTCTAAAAGAATGGTTTGACGAAAAGGGGTTCTTAATCCTTTTTGGGGAACATGTTGGCGCAACTCTAAAACTTCTTCAAAACACCAATCTTTTGTTAAAGCCTCTGCCTCATTAAGTGCTTCTCTATCATAAAGAAGCCCAACCCAAAAAGCTGACAACGCACAAATACGCTTCCAAGAACCGCAATCAGCTCCTCTCATTTCTAAAAATCTTTTTAAGCGGACTTCAGGAAATAACGTTGATAAGTGATTAATCCAATCTCCCATGTTTGGAATTGAATTTGCAACTTCTCCTCTTAATGCTCCATTCATAAACTGACGAAATGTTATATGTGTACAATCATAATAACGACCATCCCGCACAACAAAATACATTGGAACATCAAGGGCCCATTCAACGTAATCAGCAAAACCAAAACGCTCAGAAAATATAAAGGGGAGAACGCCTGTCCTCTGATTATCCGTATTACGCCAAATTTCAGAACGCCAAGATAAAAAGCCATTTGGGCGTCCTTCTGTAAAAGGTGAACTCGCAAATAATGCGGTCGCAATAGACTGTAGCTTCATAGATACTTGCATTTTTCGCCGCATATCACTTTCAGATGAAAAATCAAGATTAACCTGAACTGTTGATGTGCGATACATCATATTAAGACCATTATGCCCCACTTTCGGCATATAATCAGTCATAATCTGGTAACGTGACTTAGGCATTTTCGGCGTTTCAGCCAAAGTCCACTTTGGACTAGCTCCAAGACCTAGAAAACCTATACCTAATGGTTCTGAAATTTTCTTGAGAAGAGTTAAATGCTTCATCAACTCGTAATATGTGTGACCTACTGATTTTAATGGTGCACCAGATAATTCAAATTGTCCCCCTGGTTCCAAAGAAATAGCCCCCTGATCAACTGATCCTACGAGCCCAATAATATTCCCTTCATCTAAAATAGGTTCCCACCCTAAAGCGCTTTGCATCCCCTCTAAAAGCGCTCGGATTCCTCTCTCACCTTCATAAGGAACAGGAAGAAAACCATCTCTATAAAACGGAAATTTTTCATGTTCTGTACCAATACGCCAATCATCTTCTGCTTTATACCCCCCTTGGAAATAGCTAACCAAGGAATCTAAGTTATAAATTTCACTTTCATCGGTTATATCAAGCGCCATAACTTATCATATCCTATCATTGGTATTATCTTCTTAAATGACTTATTTAGAATGATTTTACAGACTTCTCAATCCATTGACCAATCTCCCACTGTAGCATTAAGAAGAGCTAAAGCAGCGACAGCGGCAGTATCAGCGCGTAAAATACGCGGACCTAATGATATTGGAACCACAAAAGGATGTTTTTTTAAAAAGCTCCGCTCTTCTTCACTAAAGCCACCTTCCGGTCCAATAAGAATACCAGGTTTTGTAACTTTAAACTTCTTAAAAGAAGGCAATGGATTATGCGATTTATGCTCTTCATCACAAAAGAATAAAGGCTGTGTCTCATCCCAACGTGCTAAAAGCTCTGCTAATGATAAAGCAGATACGCATTCAGGAAGAGATAAAATGCCACACTGTTCAGAAGCTTCAATAACATTGGCTTCCATACGCGCCATATTGATACGCGTAACCTGTGTATGATGCGTTATAACAGGCTGCAAAATCGACACCCCCATTTCAACAGCTTTCTGCACCATATAATCTAACCGCGCGTTTTTGAGTGGAGCAAAGCAATAAATAAGATTGGAATGCGTCGTTTGTAATCTTTCTTGATGGATAAGCTGAGCTACAACAAATTTTTTTTTAACAATGATAAGCTTAGCAAGCCACTCACCATCCTGTCCATTAAAAAGTAAAATTTCTGCTCCTGCTTTCATCCGCAAAACATGCACAAGATAAGAAGCTTGTGCCCCCTCTATTTTTATTTCTTCATTCAAAGCCAATGTCTGTCGGATAAACAATCTTTTAAGTTTATAATTTATGCGCATAAAAATCTTATCAAAGCTCACTATCGTCATCGAGAAAATAAAGAAAAGTATATAACAAAAAGAAAAAATTATATCTATAGAACTATAATATATTAAAGAATTATAGAGTTTTTTTTAGCTTTATGAGATGATAATAGGAACCAATAGATCTTTAAGTGATTCTGCTTTCATAATAGTTTAAATAATACACCATTCATCTTTGCATTCAGTCATTGATGCATCCGTGGAGGAAAAATATGTCTGCTAAAAAAGCTACAATTATTACGATTACAACCCTCTTAGCCTTTATTTTGATTACAGTGGGAATTGGTTCTGTTGGAGCAGACGGGAAGCATACAATTACCAAAGATGGCTATGGTATTTCTTCTGCGATTCAATAAGCACTGGCCAACATCCTCCTTAAAATTTTAATGTTTTTTAGCAACTTTTCTAAGATTTGCATAAATATTATGAATCTCTTGTATTTGAGAGATTCCATAAGAAGGATTTTTATTCTTCTCTTCAGTCATTTATCTATATCAACCACACTTATTATGACGGAGAGGACGGTTTTTACTGCTTCACGACGAACGGACTTAAAATGAAAGAATCTTTCGATAATGGGAGCTCTGATTTAAATTTAAAAACAACCTTAAATTGCAAATAGATGAATGATCATTATAAAATAGAATGTTATACAGATGAAAAACAATACTCAATCTGTATCAATGTCTTTTGTAATCAAAAAATTACCAAGATATTGCCCTTTAGAGCTCAGAGTAAATGTAAAAGGCTGTGCAAGGCTGTTAGCAAGACATTGAACATCTTTACATAAAGTTTCTGATCTATAATTTTTGCATAATTGTGCCTGTAGTATCAATTCATTCTGCTTCCCTTGAGCAATAGCAGTTGCAATGGTTCCTTGAATGGATAAACTCAAGTCTGCTGTACGCATCAATGACTCTGTCACCTTCATCGTACCTTCTGAAAAGCTTGTCTGAATATCCCAATGATCAAATGTTGTTGAAAAAGTATCATTATTCATTAAAAGAAATTGTTGTTTATTTGAAAGTTTTGTTTGTAATTCATTCAGATCATACCCTAATAGCCGACCAGAAGACATCTTTAATGTTAATTCACCTTGCATTTTCGTAAAAATTTCTGGATAAGAATCAGCAAGTGTTCGTACCGTTGCAGTAAAATTTGTTTTGCTTTGTATAAATGGAATAAATCCTAAAGCTTCTAGAGCTCTCTGCGTATCAATAGAAGTACCTGAAATATTTCCTCCAATATGCATTTTTTGTCTAGCTGACGTAACTTCAATATTACTTTGAATGGATCCGCCAAAAATATTCGCATGCCCAAGATCAAAAATACCATGCCCATTTCTTATTTGTATCGCAGCAGCTAAATTTGTGAATGCAATATTCCCTATTTTAGCTTGTGGTGCTGAAAGTCGTATATCCACGCCAATACGATCAAAAATTCTCATATCAAAGCAGGTATTTTTCTTTTTACCTGAAAAAAACATTGAACCCAAGAGGCTAAGGTCTAGGTTATCAAAGGCTAAAGAGCCCATGACATTTGGTACATAATCTTGAAAATCAATTTCTAAAGCCCCACGTGCATTGGTTTTCCCCATCGTAAATGTAACATTGTTCATTTGGATATGCATTGGTTGCGCTAAAAAATGAGATTCCCATACAATGGGTATTTTTAATTTATGTCCCCAAAATTGATTCCCACCAACCCAAGATAATGTCTGATTCCATCCCGGAGAACGCATCGATACCTTTCCATCAAAAATATAATATTCAGATAACCGAGCCTGCCCTGTAAAAGTTATTCCCCCACGTACAGAATTGAGACTTGCTTTAATCTGGCTTTTGCCTCCTGCAAGAAGCAGCAATGCTTGAGATGCATCAATTGATAACTTTGTAAATTCTCCGCGCCAACGAGCATCTGCACGCAACCGTACTTCCTGAGTCGCTTCTGCCCAATCTAAAGTTGCATTTAATCCTGTTATTTTTTCTGTTACTCCTGAAAAACTATCGTGATAAACAAGAGCACCATTTTCAATGACAATCCGCCCAAAAGGTTGTTTTAAAAGGTGCTCTAGTTCTGGATGTTCAGGATTACTTTTTAATATTTCACGCGCATTGCGTATCACTAATCCTAATGCACCTTGTGAGCGAGAAAACCGATCAAAAAAATCTGCTATTGTTTTAACAGGCTTTTCCATAATAAATTGAGGACGCATAATCCGCGTCTCTGAAAAAGAAATATGTCCCCAAAGAAGATCGACGATAGAAAGATCAACTTCTATTGATTCAGCTTCCATTAATGGCGCAACATCATTCATTTTTGATGTTAAAGTAACGCCAGAAAGAAATGCTTTAGGATAAGGAAAAAGATGTAACCGCGGTGGATCACGCAATTGCACATTGTAACCCGTCCATGCACTCAAATCCTGCGCTAAACGAATACGAATCGCATCTGTAGAGATAAGATAAGGTAAAACGAGAATCCCCACTCCAAATAAAAAGATAATTGTAATAAAAACTCCGCTCAAAAATTTTATTATTCTGATGCGCACAATATCCCTCTATACTTCCCCCCCCTATAACAGATTAAAAACAAACTTAAATGATCATAAAAAGTTTTTATAACCCTATAATTCACTATATCTACTTTGTATCTTCATTATTTTTGTTCTTTATCCAAAATTTATTCAAACAGCAATGTTGCTGCTTCTTTATAAAGCAATTATTTAAAAGTCTTCAAAATCATAAATCCACAATATTATAAAACCATTCTTACTGTTCTCATATGAATATTGCTATAAAACTCTATCGTATTATTAGAAAATGCTTTACACAAAAACAAACAGCCTTACCGAAAGGATCTCTGAATGAATAATATTATTGACGGAAAAAAACTTGCTGAAGAGATTATTGTGAAAGTTAAGGCCGAAACAACAAAGCTCCGCCATCACTATAATATACAACCTAGTATCGCTGTTATTATCGTTGGAGATGATCCAGCAAGTCAAGTATATGTCGCCTCAAAAAATAAAAAAGCCGAAGAATGTGGGTTTCTTTCAATCAAACATGCCGTTTCCAAAGAAACACAAGAAAAAGAACTCCTGCAACTTATTGCAACATTAAATTCTGATCCCAAAATTCATGGTATTTTGGTACAGCTGCCTCTCCCTGCTCATATGAATACAAATCGCATAACACAAGCCGTTGCTTTCCAAAAAGATGTTGATGGGTTTCATTATATTAATGTAGGAAAACTCGCGGCAAACGCACTTGAAGATGCGATTATTCCCTGCACACCAGCTGGTGCCATGATGATGATTGAACAACACTGTGGGCAAGATTTATCTGGACTTGATGCTGTCGTTGTTGGACGCTCTAATATTGTTGGAAAACCTATGGCTGCCCTTTTAACAGCAGCCAATGCCACTGTGACAATTGCCCATAGTCGTACCCGTGACCTTGATGATGTGTGTCGAAGCGCTGATATTCTCGTAGCAGCTGTAGGTCGCCCACAAATGATTAAAAAAGACTGGATAAAAGATGGTGCAATTGTTATTGATGTCGGTATTAACCGCGTTGCTGCACCAGAAAAAGGGATAGGGAAAACACGTCTTGTTGGTGATGTCGATTTTGAAAACGTAAAAGAAAAAGCTGCTGCGATCACCCCTGTTCCAGGAGGCGTTGGACCAATGACAATTGCCATGCTTATGGTTAATACACTCAAAGCTGCTGCGCGATCACACAATCTTCCTATACCAAAATTCTAAGAATCGTAACAGTTCATTGTGCATGGTTTCATGGCGCAGACTCATCTTGTTCATTTTTGCATTTTTCATGTCATAAAAACAGATGCTCCTTGATCCGCACGATTAACGGATTGACGAAAAACATGAAAAAGTTCACGTCCAACGCCATGTTCGTTTTTTGAAAGATCAGGAGGTGTGATTGTTCGCGCGTTAAATTTTTCTAAATCCTCCAAAAGAGTTAATTTACCCCCATGAACATCAAGGAAAACAATGTCACCATCCTGCAAACGTGCAATGGGGCCATTATCCACTGCTTCTGGTGTCACATGGAGGGCAGCAGGAATTTTTCCTGATGCCCCTGACATACGGCCATCCGTTATCAATGCTACCTTTTGACCGCGATCTTGTAAAACGCCTAAAATAGTCGTTAATTTATGAAGCTCTGGCATACCATTGGCTTTTGGTCCTTGATAGCGAATGACAGCGATAAAATCTTTATCATGCAACGCTCCAGATTTAAAAGATTTTTGTAGTTCTTCTTGATCATTAAAAACAAGGACAGGAGCTTTAATCTGCCAATACTCTGGTTTAACAGATGAAACTTTTATAATAGCTGTTCCCAAATCTCCTGATAAAACACGAAGACCACCGTCAGGCTGAAATGGCTTTTTCCACCCTACTAACACCTTATGATCACCACTTTCCTTGAGAGCCGCTTCACGCACCACATGACCATCAGCAGAAAGCTTTGCTTCAATTGCATAAGCATTGAGATCTTTACCAAAAACCGTAGAAACATCTTCATGTACTAAACCTGCCTCGATAAGTTCGCGAATAATAAATCCCATCCCCCCAGCTGCATAAAAATGATTGATATCCGCTAAACCATTTGGATAAATTCGCGCCAAAAGAGGCACAACGGATGAAATTTCTGCAATATCATGCCATGTCAATTTAATACCGCAAACAGCAGCCATAGCAATCAAATGAATCGTATGATTGGTAGAGCCTCCTGTTGCATTTAATCCTACAATGGCATTTACAAAAGAACGCTCATCAATGATCATACCAAGTGGTCTATAATGATCACCAAGATTTGTCATTTCAAGTACACGCTTCGTAGCTTCCTTTGTTAAAGCATCACGCAACGGTGTATTCGCATTAACAAAAGAAGCTCCAGGCATATGAAGCCCCATCATTTCCAGTATCACCTGATTTGAGTTAGCGGTTCCATAAAATGTACATGTTCCTGGCCCATGATAAGAACGTGCTTCTGATGCTAAAAGTGTTTGGCGATCTATTTTATTTTCCGCGTAAAGTTGACGTATCTTCGCTTTTTCATCATTACCTTGACCACTTGTCATAGGACCAGCTGGTATAAAAATTCCTGGTAAATGACCAAATGTTAGTGCACCAATCAATAAACCTGGTACAATTTTATCACACACCCCAAGATACAATGCTGCATCAAAGACATCGTGTGATAAGCTTATAGCTGTTGCCATTGCAATTACTTCACGCGAAAAAAGAGAAAGTTCCATCCCCGCATTTCCCTGCGTAACACCATCGCACATCGCGGGAACACCACCTGCAACCTGTGCAACACCACCAACCATACGAGCCGACTCTTTAATTAAGTGAGGAAATTTTTCAAAAGGTTGATGCGCTGAAAGTATATCGTTATATGCCGTGATAATGCCAATATTCCCAACGATATTTCCCTTCAAACGCTCTTTATCTATTGTACCACAAGCAGCAAAGCCATGAGCCTGATTGGCACATCCTAAAAAACTCCGTTTGGGGCGATGGACTTGTGCTTTTGCAATACGATCTAAGTAAATTTCTCGTGTTGATCGAGAACGTTCATAAATCCTTCGTGTAACTGTGGCAATTGTCTTGGAAAGTGCCATATTTCTCTCCCCCTTTCATTGTTTCTTCCCCTCATTCATTGAGAGAGATTACGTTTTTATTCACCTTGTGTCGCATATTCTGATTCACCTATTTCATTTTCTGCAGGCGACCAATAAACCTGTACAAGATGAGGGGAATTACGCAAAATTGCCCGAATAGGCATTTCTATTTCAGATCCATCTTGACACGCTTCTTCAAAACAATCGCGTTTCTGAAAACCTTCAAAATGGAGAATAATACAACGAGATTGCATAATAACTGGCAAAGTTAGTGAGAGTCTTGGCTCAACAGCGCTCTTGGCATGAAGGGGTAAAACAAGTGCTTGTGTTCGAAGATCAAGCGCTTGCTTTAAACGATCAGCATCAGGAAAAAAGGAAGCTGTATGTCCATCAATTCCCATTCCTAAAACAACAACATCAAAGGGTTTAGGCAAAGTATTAACACGATTTGCCGCTGAAAAAGCAGCAAGTTCAGCAGTAATTGCTTTATGATAAAGCCCTACAAAACGCGCTTTTTCGGCAAAATTTTGTAACAAATGACACCGTACCATATGTTCATTTGAACGTTCATCGTGTGTAGGGACAAAACGTTCATCGACCAAAGTGATAATAATCTTTTGCCAATCAATATCCGCTTTTGACAAATAATGAAAAAACAATTCTGGTGTTTTACCACCAGACACCGCTAAAACGGCTCTCTTGCGCTCAAGAACAGATACACTAAGCTCTGCTGCTACTCGATCTGCTAATGCCAAGGCTAAAGTCTGAGGAGTTTCAAAATCTAAACGGTCAATATTCATTCTATACATACTTATTGCTCTAAACTAAATTGTTCCATATACGCCCATCACGTTCTATGAGGCTCGTCGAAGCAGATGGGCCCCATGAACCAGCGTTATAACTGTGAACAGGCTGTTTTATTTCTTCCCATCCCTCAATGATTGGATCAATCCAACGCCAAGCAGCCTCAACTTCATCACGACGCATAAACAGTGTTTGATCTCCACGAATAACATCCATTAATAAACGTTCATAAGCATCAGGATTACGTTCAGAAAATGCGGAAGCAAAACTCATGTCTAATGGAATGTGACGAAACCGCATACCGCCATAACTTGGATCCTTAATCATCAACCATTGTTTTACACCTTCATCAGGTTGGAGACGAATCACAAGCCGATTAGAAAAAATTTCATCTAAATCCACATTAAAAATATTATGAGGAATAGGTTTAAAAACCACAACAATTTCAGACATTCGCGTGAACATGCGCTTACCTGTTCGTAAATAAAAAGGCGTATTGGCCCAGCGCCAGTTATCAATCTTAACCTTAAGCGCTACAAATGTTTCACTCTTACTCACTCTTCCCAAATCATCGAAATAAGACTTTACAGATATACCATTTGATAGACCAGCAAGATACTGTCCACGTACAGTATGCTGCCCTACATTATGGACATCAAGCGGTGTTAAAGACTGCAAAACTTTAAGTTTTTCATCGCGCACAGCATTAGCACTGTTGGTAAATGGTATTTCCATCGCGACCAAACAAAGTAATTGTAGCATATGGTTTTGAACCATATCGCGGAGAGCACCAGTGCTTTCATAATATTCTGTACGCCCCTCTAACCCCAAAGATTCAGCAACGGTTATTTGAACATGATCAATATAATTGGAGTTCCATAGCGGTTCATAAAGTGTATTAACAAACCGCAATGCCATTAAATTTTGAACAGTTTCCTTCCCAAGATAATGATCAATACGAAAAATCTGCTCTTCATTAAAGGTGCTTGCAAATACATCATTAAGTGAAACAGCTGTTTTTACATCACAACCAATTGGCTTTTCAATGATAATCCGTGTTTGTGGTGTCACCAAATCATTTTTTTCCAACTTCATCGCAATATCAGCAAAAAGTGACGAACCAACAGCCAAATAAAAAGCTCGAATATCCGCTGAATCTTGTGATAGAAGGAGGGCTAAATCCTCCCATCCTCGATTTGAGGAAACATCAACAGAAACGTAAGTTAAACGTGCAAGAAAACGATTGAGTTCTGTTGAATTTAGATCTTTTGGATGGATATGTTTTTCTAAAGAAATGCGGACAAAATTTTGATATTCTTCACGACTTAAGGAAGTGCGCGAAACCCCAATAATACGTGTTGGCTCACTGAATTGCCCAGCACACTGACAATGATACAAAGCCGGCAAAAGTTTGCGCGAAGCCAAATCACCATTGCCACCAAAAACAATACAATCAAAGGAAGAAACTGGAATAATTTTACGCACCATGAACTTGTTTATTTTTCCATTCGATTATGAAATCCCATATCACTTATAAAAGCTTCCATCATTAAAGCAGACAGATCCTAAATAAGCCATTAATTTTCTTCATTTCAAGCAATGTTTCCATTAAAGGCGATCCAATAAAGAAAACCAACGCATTGCTAAAAATATAAGCGGATAACGCAAAACGCGTCCCCCCGGAAAAGATGAAATCTTTAAGTCTTGGAAAGAGGCAAAACGTTCATGATTCCCAGTCAACCATTCTGCGTATAATTTTCCCACGAAAGGAGCCAGCATAACGCCATGCCCTGAATAACCACCACAATAAGTTATCCTTGAGAAAAGTTGTCGAACATAGGGCATGCGCTCAACTGTAATGGCAACCGTTGCTCCCCACCGATGACTGAGATTGATAGAATGTAATTGAGGATAAATTTCAACAATTTGCCGTTTTATACGTTCATCTAAATTTAGAGGATGCTTATTATCATAACTTTCTACACCACCAAATAAGAGACGATTATCAATACTTTTGCGAAAATAGCGAACCATAAAACGGGAATCATCAACCGATTCCCCCCCTATAAGAATTGAACTATGCTTTGGTAATGGGTCCGTTGCTCCAATATAAGAGCGAATAGAAATAATATTTTTTTCAATAAAACGCTCCAGACCAAGTTTATACCCATTTGTTGCAAGTAAAACATGCTCTGCTGTTACACTGCCTTTTTCTGTTATCACTTTCCAATGAGCTCCCTTGCACCTTACGGTCGTTACTTGTGACTTCTCATAAAGCTTAGCACCAGCATCTTGAGCTCTTTTTGCCAACCCAACAATCAATTTTAAGGGATTTATATGGCCGGTATCCGCATCATAAATACCACCACAATAAAAAGTTGATCCAAGTCGCTCAGATGTTTCAGCCTTATCCATAAAAGTAAGCGCGTGATAGCCATAACGCTGCATCGCCTCAATATGCCGTTGATAAGAGAGAAGCTCACGCCTTTTATGCGTCACAGAAAGCTGTCCTCCTATCAAATCACACGAACAATTAGGCATTGCGCATAAAGATAAAATATCTCTTTTAGCTTCTTCTGCTAAATCAAATAGAGCCTTACTGCGCTCAAAACCATACTTTTTTTCTAATGTTTCTACCCATTGCCGTTGCCCTGTTCCCAGCTGTCCACCATTGCGCCCTGAAGCACCATCACCAAAACGTGATGCTTCAAATAAAACAACATCTACTCCAGCCTTGGCTAAATGATAAGCAGCCGAAAGACCCGTAAATCCGCCTCCAATAATGGCAACATCACACTGTCTGTTTTCACAAAAAGAAGGATAAGAGGGACGTTCTCTTAAAGCATATTCATACCAAGAAATTCCTGGAGAAATTGAATTATAACCAATCATCGTCATAAAATTTAAACATTCAGCAGGAGATATTCACGCTCCCACGGACTAATTACTTCCATAAAAGTTTCAAACTCTTGTCGTTTGATTGCAGCATAAGTACTGACAAACACATCCCCTAAAATAGCACGTATCACTGTATCTTGTTCAAACAAATTGACTGCCTCAATGAGTCCACGTGGTAACTCAATATTATCAGCGTTTACATTATTTGTCGCTGGCTCATCCGGCTCAATTTTTTGTTGCAAACCAATAAGACCACACGCTAAAGAAGCCGCAAGGGCTAAATAAGGATTCGCATCTGATGAAGGAAGTCTATTCTCAACACGCCGTGCTTGAGGAGCAGAACGGGGAACTCGAAAAGCTGTAGTACGATTATCATATCCCCATCGCAAATTAACAGGAGCCGAATTATCAGGGACAAGACGTCGATAAGAATTCACATAAGGCGCAAGCATCACAAGTACCCCTGGCATATGTTTTTGCAATCCACCAATAAAATGCCGAAAACTGACACTTTCTTCACCATTCTCCTGTGTAAAAATGTTCACACCCGTTTTCTTATCAACAACCGATTGGTGAATATGCATCGCAGAACCCGGCTGCCCTTGAATGGGTTTTGCCATAAAAGTTGCATACATATCATGTTTTAGTGCTGCTTCACGAATTGTTCGTTTAAACATAAAAACTTGATCCGCTAACTCAATAGGATCACCATGACGTAAATTAATTTCAAACTGTCCTGCTCCTTCTTCATGAATAAGAGTATCAATTTCCAATCCTTGTGCCTCTGAAAAATGATAAATATCATCAATCAAATCATCAAATTCATTCACACCGGCAATGGAGTACCCCTGTCCACCACCAATTGAACGCCCAGAACGACCAACTGGTGGAACTAACGGATAATCAGGATCGGGATTTTTTTGTACCAAATAAAACTCAATTTCTGGGGAAACAACAGGGCTTAAACCCATTTTTGTGTAAAAATGAACCACCGTTCGTAAAACATTGCGTGGTGTGTAATCTACAACCTGACCATTTTGATACACAAGATCACAAATCACCTGTGCCGTAGGCGCATCTTCCCATGGAACAATGCTTAATGTAGAAAGATCAGGCTCAAGGCGTAAATCACCATCTGCTTTAGGATATTCAAAACCATGACCATCTTCAGGATAATCCCCTGAAATTGTTGCCATAAAAACTGCTGAAGGCAATGCCAATGATGTTTCCGATGTAAATTTTTTAGAAAGCATCATCTTGCCCCGTGGTACCCCTGCTTGATCAGGCGTAATACATTCAATATCCTCTACCTTACGGAAAGCAAGCCATTGTGAAACTTGTTCCCAATTGCGCACACCACGTAAACTTTTGAGAAAACGAGAAACAGGTTTAAAATTCTTACTTTTCGTTTGTTTAACATTTTTTACAGCCATAACATACCAACTTTAAAAACAATCAAGCCCTATTCTTATTGTATCAGCCCCTGCATAAACGACACGAAAAAAATTTATCAACTGATATTTTTGAAGAATACTATAAGATCCATCAAGGTAAAAGAACTTTACGCTCAAAAAGCTATCCTATCACCATAGTGAAAAAATTGATATTTCACGCGATACATCGGTGCGAACCTTCTCCTTATATAAAACAGTGAGAAATACCATAGGGAAAGTAACCTAATTCCGATTCAAATAATCATATATAAACAAACATTGGCGAGATATTTAATTTCCTTTTGGCTAAAAAACAGAATTTAAAATATCATCACAAAAACCTATGTAGAAAGTAATTTAACTGTTGATACGTATAAAGCCTATACTCCTATAGACTTTCCGCCAAATTCTTCTTTAGAAATGGGAGAGCTATACAAACCGCTAGAGTAAGCCATGAAAGCTTTAAGGGAATTAGAGATGATTGGCAAATTTTTTCCTGAAACTTGTGTAGCTTGGATCTTCCCCGCGTTCATGAATAGTTCCCAAGTCCTATTTATTTCCTGCTACGTAAGCCACCGCAAGCCATTTGTTCGCTTTTTCCCACATAATTTTACAGATGTAGAATCAATCTTATTGTGATGCGCATATCCAGAGATTACTTTATCCTCTACATTAGAACCAAAAACATGAACAATACGCAGAGGTTCCGGTAAGAAGGCCAACCGCTCAATCTCAACCTACACGAAAATGCATGTGCAAGCGAATGCCCGCATAATATGCAATATTTCAAGCCCGTCCATAGTAGTACCCCTTTTAAAAATTGTGCCTATGGCTTATAATAATCTCCAAAATACATATTTAGCCCTTGTCTGAAATAACTCAATTTTGGATTGATGAGAACGAAAACGCGCTGCGATAATCACGTTGCTCAGCCCTAATAACCGGCGAAGGGAGCCAATATTCCTGCACCACCAATGACTAAATGACGGTATTTCCTATCATTTTTGATCATATCCTCCACCCTTATTGTACATTTTATCAGCAAGATGTGCGCAGCAAGCCCGTACATTTACGCTGCTAAGTCTCCGTGTACGGTTTTCATTCTCAAACGCAAAATCATCTTTAGCCGAAGCAACTTGATATTGCAGTGCCTGTCTATAAAGCGTATGCACAATTGGTACCAAATATTCACATGACGGTATGTATTGGGGGCTGTATTGCCATGATCCTCTCGTTTGACAGCCAACAAAAAATTCGTAACATTCAGCAGCAAAAGATGCGTTTTAAGAAGGTATAAGATGCCCCCTAAAAAATTAATTATCCGTAATAGCACTGCTGAATTTCTGATTTTCGCTCAACAAGCTGGTGAAGACGGCATTGAAGTTCGCTATGAAAATGATACAATCTGGCTTAGTCAAAAGCTTATGGCAGAGTTATTCAGCGTAGATGTACGTACAATCAGCGAACATTTAAAAAATATATTTGAAACTCAAGAATTAGATGAAAACTCAGTTATCCGGATTTTCCGGATAACTGCCTCTGACGGTAAAAACTATAATACTCAATTTTATAACCTAGATGCCATTATTGCTGTTGGATATCGGGTTAACTCCAAACGCGCGACACAATTTCGACAATGGGCGACACAAATATTACGCGATTTTGCAATTAGAGGCTACGTCATAGACAAAAGGCGCCTTGAAAACGGACAGACTCTTAATGAAGACTATTTCGAACATTTACTCGCTGAAATAAGAGAAATTCGCCTTAGTGAACGGCGTTTTTATCAAAAAATTACAGATATTTATACAACCAGTATAGATTATAACAAAGATGCACCAACGACACGTGAATTTTTCGCAAAGGTTCAGAATAAATTGCATTTCGCTGTGCACGGACACACAGCAGCTGAACTGATTACTAAGCGAGCAGACAGCACAAAAAAACATATGGGTTTAGCAACATGGGAGAATTCTCCACATGGTAAAATTGTAAAAACCGATGTTACAGTTGCTAAAAACTATCTAACACAAGATGAATTTAAGGAGCTTGGCTTAATTGTTAACGCTTATCTTGATTTAGCAGAAAGCCGCGCCAAGCGAAAATTGCCAACGACTATGGAAGATTGGGCAAAACAATTAGATAAGCTCCTCGAGCTAGACGAGCGGAATATTTTACAAAATGCTGGAACAATCACAGCAAAGATTGCTAAAAACCATGCCGAAAATGAATTTGAAAAATACCGCATCATTCAGGATAACTCATTTGAATCTGATTTTGACAAAGAAATTAAAGCCCTTGAGAAACCTAAACGTAAAAAAAGTGATAACTAAAAGCTCGCTATGTGCTTGAATAAAGCTGTCTTAAGCGCAGTGATGACCAATGCTTCTAAGATATTGAATCGCAGCACTTTCCACAAATGTGTATATGCACACAACAATACTCTCAGCACAAGCCAATAATCCTGTATTCATGGAGGCCAAC
Organism: Bartonella sp. TT110JLCBS; assembly: GCF_042193405.1. Classification (NCBI taxonomy): domain Bacteria; kingdom Pseudomonadati; phylum Pseudomonadota; class Alphaproteobacteria; order Hyphomicrobiales; family Bartonellaceae; genus Bartonella; species Bartonella sp. TT110JLCBS. Next base: position 33,633 of record NZ_JBHILT010000009.1, on the reverse strand, counting down.
ACCTAATTCCCATCTCAATCTCACCCCGCCCCAAACATAGGATTGCGTTTTATTAAATAACCCACGCGCATATAATTAAAGATAGAAACGATTAAGCTTGCACCAATCATGCCAAGCCAATAGCCAATAAAGCCATATTCAAAAAAATGCGCCATGAACGCTCCCCCAAAGAGTCCTACCCCCCAATAACTTATTGCTACAACAATTGTGGACCAAAACGTATCAAGCAATCCCACAAGTATGCCATTGAGCATAGCTCCTAAAGTGCCAAAAGCAAAAGACAATAAGATGAACGGAAGCAACTCCCAAGAGAAAACAACAACACGGGCTGAAGAAATATCAAAGATGGTTGTAAGGATAAATTCATAAGAGAGATAAACAATCCCTGATAAAAACAAGACATAAACTACAGCAAAAACTGTGACACTCATACGCAACTGTTTTAGAGCCATATTATTCCTATCCGCTCTATACCACGCTGCTATTGTCGCAGCTGCGCTGGAAATCCCCAAAGCCACCACAGAAATAAGCATATCGAGACGCATTCCTATCGTATGCGCAGCCAAAGCTTGGACCCCATAAGCCATAATCATAAATGCAATGACAGAAGGAAAGCCTTCCGCAATAAGAATACGTATACCAATGGGTAGCCCTACTCGCAGCAATTTTATTATTCGTGAAATCTCTAACTTTGGCCTCAAATAATTAAAGCGAAAAGAATGAAAAGCAGAATTGCGGGACAAAATTATTGCTACTGCAATAACAATCAAAATACGGATCAAACTGCTCGCAATTCCAGCACCAAAGACACCTAATCCGCTTGCAGAACCTATACCAAAAATAAGCAGCCAAGAGATAAGAAAATTTATAGGGATAGCTGCAAGCATAACAAAAGTTAAGGGCTTTGGATTACCAATTGCGGACAGTAATCCGCGGCTATTCACATAAAGATAAAAAAATATCACCCCTATAGCAACGCCACGATTATATTCCTGCGCTATAGCAGCAATTGCCTCATCTTGACCAAAAAAACACAAAATATTCCTCGTATTGAGTAAAATGATCGTGCTCATCATTCCAATCAAAAGGGAAAGCCATATTCCTTGATCAAACCATGCCTTTAATGCATATCTATCTTGTCTGCGAAAGCTTTCCGCAAGTTTTGGTGCAACCGCGGTAATAATACCTAGCCCAAACAACATAACAAAACTAAACATACTCAGAGCCAACATTATACCACTCAAAGCTTGAATACCTAAATGCGCCACAAACGCTGCATCTGTGAAAGAAATCATCATCTGAGAAATAAACCCAACAGCCAGAGGCATGCCAAGAGAGAGCAATTGCTTCAGCACAACAAACATTGTGAAATATCTTTCCATATTGAAGGGCGTATTAAGCCTAGACCTTTTAAACAAAACTCATTGATTTTTTCCGTAAAATCTGTCCATCGCAAATCTTGCACAAAGAATGCATAATGAGAACGCATAAGCTTAAGAGGAGAAGCCCAGGTCTTAAAGGAGAAGCGTAATGCACCTTTATTGGTTTTTTGGACTTCATGCCATGCGTTTTTTTGTACAACATTATGCCCCCAAGCAATTACAATCGTTGATAAAATATCCTCAGCAAGCGTTTGTTCATCTGGCACATCCATTTTCAGTATTTTTAATAAAATTTTTTGAAAGACTTCTTGGTACAAAACTTGATATGCTCCCCCTAAAAAACCAATTCTTGGCAATAAAGAACTGTTGAAAAATATAAAAAACAAACGAGGGACTAGTCGTCCTGCTTGAAAATTTTGTACAACGCAATCAACTTCAAAATCAAGATGCAGATCCAAAACAATCTGAATGTCAAACGCTGTCTTTTAACTGGAGAGGACGCACACGTCCTTCAATCGATAGCCAAAATAGATCTGTGGCGGTGGACATGAAATTTTTCCATAAAGCTTGTGATTTTAGCTGACAAGCATTATGAGTTACTAAGACATCATCATTTAATGACAAATTAGAATCGATATCTACAGAAATGCCCCTGGACAGCATATACGCGCTACCTAAAAAATGCGTTTACTAACCCCAAAAGGGTAATTTTATCTTATTAAAAACAAACAATAAATTGACAAGAAGCTTTTTTAGATAAAATCTCTGCTCATTGAAACCATTTGGCTCTTTTGAGAAAAAAATCACGAGAGAAAGGTCTTTGCTTTATTATCATTCATACGCAAAAAAGTCCGAGATGCACAGGTTTCTGAAGGAAAAAACAAGGGAAATGAGAATTAAAACAGTTGTAAAAATGAAAATGGTACTACAGATGATACATCGGTGCTAACTTTTGACTAGTATAAAAGATCGACGCATCAAATTAAATATATTTTACAAATAAGCACGAACATTTTGCTCCGCACTAGGTTTTATATAGCTGCAGAATATCTCCTTTATTCGACAGCAGCTATTGCAGCGCCCCTAAAACGACCACACTTTGGAATAACCTCCTACCAAGCTACCCATCGCAACTAAAGATTCACCATAAACCAGAAAGCACTTTATGACTAGATGCACTCCAACAAAGTACAATACCTAATAAGCAAAGCGATAAACTCCATACGAATAGTCATTTTCTTCAAAAAATAATAATTTGAGTCCGCATTCGAATCCAATCTGGCGCATTTATGATATCATAGCTCCTACATGCCGACAGCATAAATTTGTCATCTAAGGATAAATCCAATGGGATAGATATATCTCTTAATAGATACATCTCTTACAAGAATATCATACTCATAACAATTTGAACCAACGACATCCGCTAAACTAAATTCACCGCTCATATCTCGAAAAGACAAAATTTGTGGCACTCTATTCTCGTGATACTGTGCAGACCGAGCACACATCCCCAGAGCCAAGATTGTAATTAAGTTCGTACCATTCCGCTCTTTTATAGAGCTAATATTTGAAAATAAATAACCATAATCTTCAGATATAATACGCCTAGATTCAATAATTACCGTAAGCTTATGTAAATCACAACCCAATTGTGACAATGCCTCATAAATTTTACGAGAGTATTCGTCATTGACCGTCACGGCATCGCAGAACGCTGTGGAAGTCGGATATCCCTCACCTAGACTGATATAAAAACTTATCTGATCCTTCAATGCGTAAATATCCTTTCCAGCCTTAGTTAAGGTGGATACTATTAACTCAGTCGAATTCAAATTAGAGCCCACATGTAAATGCACCCCATTAAGCCTAATCCTATTGGATTCTAGCAAAGATAATGCGGCACGTAACTTCGCCGCAGTCATACCAAAACGCGATCTATCCCCGTTTGCCAATACATGGCACAATCTCAATGAGATTTTAGGTAATATGTCAAAATGGCGGGCAAGAGCGATGATGTCATGTCATTCGATAATATTATCACACTGGACATTTATATGTTTTCTAATAGATAATTCTATCTCTTCTCGAAGTTTTACAGGGATATAAAAAATGTATCTCTACCTTTAAAACCATCTTTTTGCGCTAATGATATTTCATAACCAGACGCAAATTCCAAGTCCCAGTAACATAACAAGAATGCCCCGCCCGTCCATTAAAATACCCTGCTTTTTCTCGCTCTAGGCATTCATAGCCCGACCACGTAAAACAGGATACCAATTACAATATCAGACCATAAGGCTGCAAGAGAAAGTTCTTTTATATTTTTATCTTTCCATTGCCTCTTAAACAAGCTCGTCTGTTCATATAAGAAGTTATATGTATAATACATATAACTTCTACAAAAGGGGGATTCATTATGTTCCGTGAAAATCTTTGGTAATACACTCGGGCGATTAGATCACTAGTCGCCCGTCAATAATATAGTGCGCGTTAAGAAATTGGGGGAGATAAGCTATGCAACTCGTGGATCATCCTTTTGTGAAGTTCGATCAACTCAAGCTGATTTACAACTTCACATATCCGTTATTTCGCACTATTTCAAATGAATTTTACGATTACCTAGACTTTAATAAACTAGCGCACAGTAAGCAGATTCCACAAGCGCATACTATTTCTCTTTATTTGCATATTCCCTTTTGTGAAACCATCTGTTCCTTTTGTCCCTTTCAGAAAGGGGACTACAAGCACGTTAAACAAATCGAATCTTATATGTCAGCGCTTACCACAGAGATCAGAACCAAAGGAAATTTCATTCGCTCGCTTAGAGGGCCCATCCGCAGCATCTATATAGGGGGCAGCACACCATCGCTTTTGTCGGCAGATAATATCCGACACATCGGAAAAGTATTGCATGCCGAATTTGAGCTCTCTTCCTTAACCGAATTTACACTGGAAAGCGAACCGAAAAGCGTCACACGTGATAAACTTTATGCTGCCCGTGAGATCGGCGTTAACCGGATAAACTTCGGTGTACAGAGTTTCATTGAGCGTTTCCGATCATTGTTTAACCTCACCTCAACACGTGAACAAATCAACAATACCGTGGCTTTGTCACAAGAGATAATTGGACATGTGGGTTTCGACCTACTATATGGCATGCACAGCCAGCAAGCCGAAGAACTATTATACGATTTGAAGCAAGCCAGCGAGCTTCACCCTGAAACCATCAACCTCTATGCAATTAACAATCTGGCTATCACGTCGCAACTGCATAAGTCTTACGCACAAAAAGGGCTAAAGCCATCCAGCCTACAGCATCGACAGATGCTTCGATTATTTAGCGATATCGTTATGCGCAGCTGCGGCTATGCGCCGTGTAATGGGCATTCCTATATCAAAATTGCCAATAACACTCCTCTAACGCTCGCTAAAACGAGTTCAGCTAATTATTTCCGCTATCACAAATATTTGTATGGTTATCATGACGATTATGTGGTTGGCTTCGGGGCGTCAGCACTGTCGATTCTCGGCTCACTCGTCACACGAGCCAATCCCTATCGAAGCGGATACATTACCGACATACAACTTAAAGGCAAATCCAAAGTATACTACAATTGGGTATCAGCGGAGCAACAAGCCTCCACGGCTTTGTGTATGCGGCTACCTTATAACGGCTATGCCAAAAAAGAAAGAATTGACTGGATCGCACTCCCCTCTTTCGTATACAATAACCTACAACAGCCCATAGGTGCAGGTCTCACCGCAGAAAGTGATAACAATCTCCAGCTGACTCAACGTGGTTGGCAATGGTATTCCAACCTTATGTATTTTCTTCTACCTCAGGAAGACAGGAATATCTTGGACGACTATGTCGCAAACATGCTGAATACAACCGCCGTACTTGATGGAACAGCGGAAACCTGTGTGGCATCTTAAGGAGAATAGAATGTTCACGCTTTTTGCCAACAAGAACATACGCTATTTTTGCCTAACCGTTAGTCTGCTCGCCTTACTCAGCGGTGCTTTGCGCACTGCCATCCCGCTATTAGCAAGACAATCTGGATATGGCGTAGTCGGAGTAAGTTGGGCGCAAGGTCTCTTCTCATTAGCGTGGCCAATTTTCGGCATCCTTGCAGGCGCTTTACTTGATCGCTGCGACAAAATAAAACTTGCCACCACAGCTCTCCTCATCTTCACGCTACTGCATATTGTCCTGTTCGTACTGCTCATGATACAGATTGCTCCAGCCGAACAAATTTTCTTCTATGCAACCATTGCTGGATTCATCGTCGTTTCTGCCGAAGCTTATATAATGACGATTCCACCACTTATCATGGAGGGAGAGCGATTGATGACCTTCTACTCTATTGTCTTGTTTTTAGATTTCGGGGTCTCCTATTTTCTTGCCCCTGTCATAACAAGCAGCATTTTAGCGCATAGCACACTGCTATTTCTCGGCCTTTTAATCGTGCTTTTTATCACATTGATTTTTACCGCTCGCCGTGCTGTTCCGACATCGCCAACACCTGATAAAGAAAACATCACTTTCCGTTATATCATTGCCGGCTTTCATTTCATTTTTTCAAATCGGCATCTTACCTCCCTTACATTACTCACATTTTTTCTATCGGTGGTATTTGGAGCATTCCTAACCTCGTTCATCTTCTTCGTTACCGACAGTCGGTATCTGGGCCTACATAGCAGCCAATATGGCGTGATGTTTGCAGCCTACGCGCTTGGAACAATGGCAGGTGCCCTATTTGCACCGCGTATACGTTATGCACCGGTGCGCCTAGCTGTTCTCACTGACGGTTTAGGAACGGTTGTCTTGCTGCTGATTCCAGCCTTTTCAAAAAGTGCTGTCATCGTATGGGGCGTCACCTTTATTGCTGGCGTTGGAGCAAGCTTATGGTTTATTGGTGTTACCGCCTTCAGGCAGCGCCTCACACCAAAGCAACTTCTCGGGCGAGCAAATTCTGCTTTTCGGGTGATAGGCTATGCTGGAACGCCGGTCGGAAGCTTTTTGGTCGGCGTCCTTGGTTCTTTTATATCATTGCAGTTTGCTGCCACCTTTATCGCTGGACTACTATTGGTGGCTATCGCGATAACGCTTCCTTTTCTTTGGCAGGCTGATCATATAGACACACCCAACCCTGCCACAAGGTAACAGCTGCTTTTTAAAAAAGACACGGTCGGAAAAGGCACACATATCCTATTACGCAATCGATTGATCTGTTCTTTGGACGAGAAAATTATCACCATAATGGCTGATAGAGCCAGCGGCATTATAGAAGCAGCCAAACAAGCGCTAAAGACAAAACAGCCCCTTTACGTTGCATTGGGCGATAATCTCAACGCCCTATATAAAGAATGCAGAGAGCTTATAGCGTACGGAGCGCGATTCTTAACTAAAAACTCCGCCCTAGCAATGCCCACTTATACTTCAGTTAATCCGTCACTCGCTGGACATCAAATACCTCACCCCTTTACTGCTCCTCAAAATACATTTGCTGCATTTACACGCCGTATTCTTCCTTTGTAATTAAAAGAGCAGCCCTCCTTTCCTCATTTAGGATCTCTGCCTACACAATGCAGCAACAGATGCGACCATATATGCAATCACGCCTTAGGACCTGCATAGTAGAAAGCTTAGTTCGAAAGATTCATAAAGCCTATATCCCAATAAATTTGCCGCCCAATCCACCTTTTAAAAGGGCGACTTTATATAAACCGTTAGAGCAAGCTATGAAATCCTTAGGTGTATTAGAAATAATTGGCGGTTTTTACCTCAGACCAATGTTGATTGACTTTTACTCGTGCATATATGCAAGCGGTGCTACTCTTTTCTTAGATAGAAAAGACATAATCATTACCGTCTGACCTATTATTGTTTGAAAATAAAAAAAAGTATCAGTGCGACTGATGATATTGAAGAGCTATCTCATTATGTGGCTGTACTTAATTACGGCATTGGGAAGCTAGACACGCAATCACCCGTTTCTGCGCGCCTTCTGCATGATATTCATAAGATTTTATTATGCGATAAACGCGGTACGTCCAAAAGCCTTGGCGAATTTCGCAAAGCACAAAATTAGCTTGGCGGTAAGCAACTAAAGACAGCGTTATTCGTGCCACCCACTCCTACCACAGCCCCCCACTCTCTCTACCACCATCCCCCGCTTAGAATCGCGCCAACTCATCACAGGAGCTTCGTTAAACACCACACCAGTCTCAAGGGCGGTAAAATGCGCCTTGCCGCATTTAATCTTCAGCATTTCTTTAAGGCGCAAATCAAACTCGCTATTCGTTCCTTTTGTTTCCAGCACAAAGTAAAGCTTTTGTTCGCCATCCCGCTCTAAAAAAACCGCCCAATCAGGCGTATAAGAACCAATGGGAGTGGCTATTTTAAAACTTCTTGGCAGTTTAAAAAACAATCTGACTTCTGGATCATTTTCAAGACTTTGTGCAAACTCTTTCTCCACACTGCTTTCATAAACCACATGATCATACACACTCTTCTCACTCACAACAGCTGTACGCTCTAAATTTGCCACAAGCTCTTCACTGGTAAAAAGCTCTTGCACACTATATTCTTGCCCGACCAGCTTTAAATATTTAATGCCATCAATTGTAAGATTAACATAGGTTTTATTGAGTATTTCTTCTATGCGCTCTAAAAAAGCTTGTGGATTTTTCACAAACTCACGCTCACGACCACTCTTTGTCAAAATACCAATAATTGTCTTTGCTGTTAATTTCAGCTTTAAGGTCAAATAATGTACAATGTTCGGCAGTGCACAAAAACTATAATCAAGCGCACTCTGCTTTAATAACTGCTCTTCATAGGTCACACCAGCACTATCCAGTTCTATCTCTGCTGTCTGATAAACCAAATGCGCGGGCGCAACTGGCGCCATTTTTTCCACTGCATCCACTGCTTTGGCAACAAACTCTGTGCGATCAAGCTTTGCACGATAAGTGGTCTTTTTATTGATCTTCTCCCACAAGGCCAAAAACTCTGGTGAAGCCACTGTTTGCTTTTTAAGCTTAACCCGCACCTCGCGCGTAGCATTACGAATAATCGGCATGGCTTGGCTCGCTTCTAGCGCCTGCAGCACAGCCTGCTTTTGCCCTTTACTAAAACGTTCACTTAAATCCAACGTCCCAGTCGCCCATTGCGCTTTTAATGTATCTGTGATTTTTCCTGCTGATGTAAGCAAGGCTTTTTCACGCAACTCAACCAATATATCAGCAGCCTCTTGCGAAGACAGAATCTTTGTTTCCGTCACAGCTGTCATATAAATCAGATCTTGCAGCATCTCAACATTAATAAGCGCGCCCGCATTAGTTTTTTTCACAATTTCTTGACGCAATTCGCGTGGCAATTCCTCCGCCCCTATAGCATCAAATTCGCTCGCTACTAAATCTTGATCTACTTTAACGACACCCGCCTCATCAATAAAATCTTTTGCAACAAGTATTTTAACAATTTTTTGTGCTTGCGATACTTCCACTTTAGCGGCCACATATTTTACATCTTCATAAATACGGCCAACCAACTGCTCCATCTGCAATGTACCAAGTTTATAACCAATATCCGCTTCTAATTCTTTTTGCAATGTACTCACAAACTCAGCAAAGCTTTCATTCACCATGACATGCAGCACATTTATATCTTTATCTTCTACCTGTTCACCTTGTTGATTTACGCACAAGCGCAAACCGCGACCAATCTTTTGCCGTGCGGTAAAATTCGATTTTTGCTCAATCAACATACACACTTGAAACACATTCGGATTATCCCAGCCTTCTCTCAAAGCCGAATGTGAAAAGATAAAACGCAAGGGGCATGCAAAAGATAATAACCACTCCTTATCACGCATAATCGTGTTATAAGTGTCATCATCAGCTTGGCTGTCGCCCTTTGTATCCTTATACACGCCTTTCTTGTCTTGCGAGAAATAACCGCCGTGCACATTTCGAACATTTTGCGCAAACTTAGTTCGTAAGGAGGCATATTTCTTTTTCGCCAACAGCTCTTCATAACATTCTTCAAACATACGCTCATAAAGTGCTGGCTCTTCATCAGAGCTACGATATTTAGCCACCTCATCAATAAAAAAAAGTGATAAAACTTTAATCCCTAAAGGCGCAAGCCGCAATTCTTTATCTAAATGTGTTTCTATAGTGCGATAAATTTGCGCGCGTTTAAGCTCTATTGTATTTACATCACCAAGTGCGTGGCCAAATTTGACAACTTCAGTATCAGAAAACTCAACAGCTTCATCCCCCGCCATGCAATTGATACCCGAAACAATATAACCCCTATAAAGCTCACGCCCGCCCGTAACGCGATACAGATCATAGCCTTGTCTCACTGTAACTGTTTTGCGGCTCACAGTGCCATTCTTTCCCGCAATATCCAACTCTAAGCACGCCTTAAAGCCATGTTTGTGTGATACGGATTTCAAGGCAATATAGGGACGGTTAAAATCTTGCTCTATCTGATTAGAAGAGACACAAATTTGCTTTACCAGTCCTTTTTGATAAGCATCAACAGGTGTTAAACGATATAAAAGATTAATCTCCTCTTTATGCGTGGCACTATAACGGAAAACACAAAGCGGATTAAGGCTCGCAATAGCCTCTTTCGCTTTTGCTGTACTATCCACCGATTGCGGTTCATCTATGATCACAATCGGATTTGTATCTTGGATATAGCGCATAGCACTTTCGCCATTCAGTCTATCTTGCGGAAGATTGATAATATTTTCCGCTTTTTTAAATGCATCAATATTGATAATCATAATTTCAATATTGGTAGAGCTTGCAAATTGGCGAATTTGCGAAAGATCTTTTGAATTATAAATAAAATAACGATAGGGCAGATTATCAAACTCTGCTTGAAAATGCTCCCTTGTTACTTGAAGTGATTTATATACCCCTTCGCGAATAGCAACACTTGGTACGACGATAATAAATTTGATAAAGCCATAGCGTTGATTTAACTCAAAAATCGTCTTGCTATAGACATAAGTTTTGCCTGTTCCCGTTTCCATCTCAATAGAAAACTGCTTTTGCTCTAGCGTCTCACTCGCCACGAGTTTATTGTTCTGTTGCACCTCTTGTAAATTTGCTAATATAGTTTCATCACTGATCAATAATTGATTACCATAACCAAATTCATTTAACGCTAATTGTCCTTGTTCTGAATACAAGAAAATAGAAGAATCTCGTCGTGGTTGTCCTTTAAATAAATCAATGACGCTTTTAACCGCATCATTTTGAAATTCTTGTTGTTTAAATTTAAGTTTCATATCGCCGCCCCAATCGTCTCTCTATAGTTTAAATTTTATCAAAACTTACTTCATTGTCTTTAAAGATAAAGTCGCAATTAATAAGCGCCTCATCACTTTTAAAGGCCGCATCAAGCGCTACGATTTTTACGGGCAAATACTTTATCATCTCTTCCGCATCTTCGGGGTCAAAGGGCGGGTCTATGGCTATAATCACTAAGACATCGCCTTCGCTCTCACCTATATAATAGAATTTTTTGCCATTGATTGGTAAAGGATAAATTTTTAAATCCAATGGCCAACCATATTTAAGTATGATCTCGAAGATAATATCTTGATGAGAGCGCTCGGGATTTACCCCCCGTAAAATATGATCCAAACGCATTTGCAATTGTTCTTTAACATCAAGTGCATTCGGATCAATCGGGCTATCGTCCCATATGGAAAAGTTGGAACTATCGAGCTCTAGCACGCGAAATCCGATGTCTAAAGGCTGCTTGCTTGTGAGTTCTGCTTCATGCTTTTGCTTGATTTGTGCACCAGCGCGGCGAATACGTTCGCTACCTATATCGCAGATAGTTTTATAACCAGCCTTATAAGCTTCGCTCTTCTCATCACACAATTCAGGCAATTGCACCATGATGAATTTGCGATTGCCACCATCTTCGGCATTCAAAGCCATCACTGCATGCGCTGTTGTACTAGAGCCAGCGAAAAAATCGAGAATGATGTCGTTATTTTGAGAATCAGTTGCAAGAAGTAATATTTTTTTTAATAAATCTACCGGCTTCGGGTTATCAAAATAAGCCCCTCCTAATAAAGCTTTTAAAGCTTTTGTTGCTTCCGCTGTATAAAACTTTTCATCCCACCAAGACGTAGCTACTCTCCGTGATTGTAATGCTTTTTCTTTATAATATTTTTGTTGGAGACCATTTGCCGTTTTTACAATCAGCCCTTGGTTGTATTTTTCTTGCATCGTTGCTTGGGAATAACGCCAATAACCCGTTACCCCCTCAAACGTATAATGCGGATTACCCTTAGCTGCCCCACCAGGACCATCTACGGGAATCAGCTTGTACTCGCCAATATCGTCTTTCTGGTTGAAGCCTTCCGTTATAGGAGGCAAACCAAATTTATGTCTTTGAGAAAAAAGCGTAGCTATGTTTTTTGCATATACTAAAATAAAATTGTGACTAGACGATATTATTTTATCGTTAGATATAGATGCGCGGGACTTATGGCAAATTTGAATAACAAAATTCTCTTCGCCAAACACCTCGTCGCACACTTTGCGCAAATTATGCACTTCATGATCATCAATCGAGATAAAGATCACCCCATCGTCACGCAATAAGGTCTGTGCCAAACGCAAACGCGGATAAATCATATTGAGCCAAGCCGTGTGAAACCGCCCCATTGTCTCAGGGTTAGATTTTGTCGTTTGGCTTGTCACTTCCTTATATCGCGCCAACGGGTCTTTAAAATCATCACCATAGATAAAATCATTCCCCGTATTATAGGGCGGGTCTATATAGATCATCTTCACTTGGCCAAAATAAGCCCGCTGGATAAGTTTTAACACTTCAAGATTATCGCCCTTAATATAAAGATTATGTGTATTATCAAAGTTTACGCTCTCCTCGCGCTTCGGACGCAATGTCGCAAGTGAAGGCTTTTGCGCAAGCTTTAAACTTGCTCCTTTACCCTTCCATTCAAATTTGAACTTCTCAAAATCATTATCAATATATTCGCCGCATAGATTAAGGAGCTGATCTATATCCAGCTTTCCCTCAGCAAAACACTGCGGAAAAGCTGCTTTTAACTTTTCTATGTCTGGATTAATAGGGCTTTGACTCATGCCTTCTATTTTATCTTCACCCGCTATTATACTCATCTTTGCGCTTCTCCGTTACGCTTAGTATAAAATATGTCTATGAATATTTCTTTTGTACGTCGCAATTCCTTTTATCCTATTTATTTCTATATCCTCTGCAAATTTACTTTCATGAAAAGTGTCGTATAAGCTGTTCTCTTTATTTTTTAAAGTTTCTTGTGCTTGTTTTATGTCTTTTTGCTTACGCAAATCGGCTAGATCAATTCGCATTACCACATTTTGATCATTTTGCCTTTCTTTGATTTACTTTGAAAAAGCAATAATTTCGCGCCCTAAATTAGCCGCTGTTTGGCATAATTAAAGACAGCGATTTTATATTTTTTTGTGTGCTATTATGGCACTTACAAATATTATCAATAAGCTTATCAATTGGCACAAGCACATCCAAAATATGTCTATCTTTTAGCCTTGTCATATTTCTTACAAATCGAAGAGCTGTATCGTCAATTTGACGACATGCCACCATGGGTAAATTTAAAATTGCGTCACATGTGGCTTGGTCAAGCACATACAAGTACTATCCTGCCAACGAAAACATAAATTTCTTCATCATTTATTTCGACGCAATAAAAACCATTTCACAAGGGATTATGTCAGCATCCACTTCTAGTTCTCCCTTGTCCGCACAAGCAAGATTTGCTAAAATACCTTTTACGGAGTGTAAAAACACCCTCAAACGCCCACCAGCAGACTGAAAATCCTTCCCATGCCATAAAACGCTTTGCCTTTATAGGTTTTATACTGTGTGTCAGATTCATAATAAAATATAGCTCTTATCATTTTGTCCCTGAGTGATTTGTATTGCCTTATCAATCATATAATTAGGCTCATGTACAAACCATGCTTTTACAATCTGCCATAGGAATGTATTAATCTCTTGCACTCGCTCCTTAAATATATTGCGGCATAATTTTTACATTATCAGCAACGCTGGTATTAATTGCCAACCTTCATGACAATAAGTTTTAACAAAGCTTTCGCCTGCTTCTTTTTATCGTCCAGTGAGTTAAACTCCTGTTCTAAGCCTTCTTCGGTGAATTTACGTTTATATATAGCGCCGCGTATTGGTTTTATCGCTTGTTTAAGCACCTTTCTTGTCCCCTGTCATCCTCTCATCCCCGCCTTACAAGGCTAAAAAACAAATAGCCATTCCAATTGATGCCGGTAATATGCTTGGCAATAACTTTCAAGCTTTTGTAAATCTTGCCCTCATTGATAGCCTTTTGGCACCACAAGCACATGATGGGTTTGTCCTAAATAATCGTCACTGAAATAAGTGTGCCATAAGGCTTTGGGCTCCTACATTGACGTATACTTTACTGTGGCTATTTCTTGCTATAATTGTTTACAACTCATTGTCTAATCATCTCAACACAGGAATGTTCTATTTCCTCGATTAGTCCAGAAAATAGTGTGTGTTCACAAAGTCAGACAAAAATGCAATTTATTCTTTTTCATTGGATAGCTCAACTCCCTCCACGCTTAGAACCAATAAACCTAAGCTTATTGCTGCTATAAGTTTACCGCGCACCCAAAATGAGAAATTTATATCCTATGAAAAAAATGATAAATTTAGAAGATCCCTTCTTAAACAAAGTCTCAACTAAATAAGATGGTTTGGGCATTTTTAGCAAAAAGAGATAAAAATTCACTATCTCAAGGATCTTAACTACGTTATCGATCATACGCAAAAAAAGCTGAGAAGTGCAGATTTCTTAAAGAAACAAAAGAAATGAGAATAGTTTTAACAAGATAAATGGTACTGCAAGCGATACATCGGTTCGAACGTTCTCTTTAAAAACACACCGTAATTACAAGCGGCTTCAAAAAACAGCCTTACTAATATAATATTAGCTAGAGGGTTACATGTATATCGCAATAATAATGCACTCATTCCCGCAAGAGTGCTCCACATAATGGTGTAGACTGTACAAACTCTGCCGCTCTTGCATACTCAGGCGTAAGGCCACTTAGTCGTATAGCAGCCGCAGTTTCAACGTAAAACAGCGGACGCTTCTGTATCATAATACTTGACAGAAGCCTCAACAGCTAAGGATATAGGAACTAATTTATATTTTTTCGAAATGTTATATATAAATTTAATGTGCCGCCCCAAAACACACCACCAGTGAACCCACTTAAAAGACCAAAAAGAAGGTTAAAATCAAATGCATATTTCAAATCAGGTACAACCTTGAGAAAAACAATCAATGTGAATTTGATGACAAAAGCGATAAGAATAAATGTCAGCGTCAACGGCGTACCAGGCAGAATAATGAAATCCGTTCCTTCTTTGATTTTTAAACGCGCAGTAGCACGCCAGAGCAACCAGCCAACGCCAACGCCGATCATCAGCCCTGCCAACATTGAGACTGCTCCCCAGCGCAGGAACGCCAGCTCTTTAATCACATCGCTTGCGCCCAAAAAAAGAAAGACTAACGGCAATAGAAAAAGGCGGTTAACCTTCATTTCCCTATCTTTCAATGCGATTATTCCCCTCGCAATGAGAAAAATGAGCAAAATCCAGGCCCATAAAGGGGTTCCAGTCAGAATGTTAAACAATGACATATTATGCTCCATGATGTTTGATGCGATAAAAATATCGCATCATGTTAGAAAAAAAGGATACCAACACAAGCTAAACCCATATTGATCCACCAAAGCTGGGGAGTCCCTTCAAATAAACATTGGGCAGCCCATTAGTAAAAAATATGATAACCCAAATCCATGTAATATATTTATTGATGAGATACAACATAATATGTCTACGTTTTTCCTCACCAACACCAGCACTGGCATAAAAAATAGTAAAGGGTTTCTTTAGTAAAAGGCTAATCAATTTTATCTTCACCCGCTATTATACTCATCACTGCATTTCCCCTTATGCTCAGTATAGAAGAATAGAATATTTATTTTCATGCATATTGCAAGCTTACTGTAAAAAAACAAAACCTTATAGGGAAATTATAGCGATTCTACTTAAACAGAGGCCTTAGGTTTGTATCACGCGCGCCACCCACAAGATGCATACCGACCATAAACTGAGCAATTTTATAACATATTGAAAAATAAATATAAATTGAGCGGAGACCTTTTTAAAAAAGTCTCCGCTCAATGAGACGTTTTGGCCATTTTGGGCGAAAAAGAGGAAAATACACCCGCGCAAGGCCTCGGCTCTGTTATCAGTCAAAGGCAAAAAACGCCGAAAACTGCGTCTCTTAACCGCTTTACAAAACACTGGAAAGGAGAATGAGAAAAGTTGTAAGGAAATCAATGGTACGGTTGGTGGGATTTGAACCTACGACCTCTGGTGCCACAAACCAGCGCTCTAACCAACTGAGCTACAACCGCATAAAAAGCAAATGTATCATAACTGTCCACGATTTCGTAAACATTTATTCTTTGCTTATGTGACATAAGGAAGATCAACAAAGTTTGCAAGCCCCTTTAAAAAAATCTCGCAATTTTTTGTGAAGAAAAAAGCGTTTTTTACAAAGGAAATTTTGCCCACTGCTCAAGACTATGATCACGATAGCCTTTTATGTTATCAACGCCATCTTGTTGCATCATCTGCAAAATCTCTTGCAGAATAGTTATGACAAGATTTGGACCTTCATAAACCATCCCACTGTATAATTGAATCAAATCTGCACCAGCTTTTACTTTTTCCAAAGCCGTCTGTGCATCCTTTACACCGCCAACACCGATAATTGCAATCTCCTTCCCTAATTTTTGACGCATTTTTGCAAGCACAATAGTAGAACGTTCAAAAAGTGGACGTCCAGAAAGCCCTCCCTCTTCATTACTGAAGTGACTATTGCTAAGACCTTGGCGTGAAAGAGTCGTATTGGAAACAATCAGTCCATTAAAATCAGAAAGTTTTATTTCTTCAGCAACATCATCTAATTCTTTCTCTGATAAATCGGGAGCAATTTTTAAAAAAATGGGAATGGAGAATCCATGTTTGTTCTCTTGCTCATTTCGCGCTTGCGAAATTGCACTCAACAAAAGATGTAAACTGTCACGGGCCTGTAAATCACGTAAACCTGGTGTATTAGGAGAAGAAATATTAACCGTAAAATAATCAGCAACATCATAAAAATGAGCAATACCAACAGTATAATCATCAATCTTATTAACTGTATCCTTATTGGCTCCAATGTTGACTCCTACAACACCAGTTTTTTTACATGCACGCAATCTGTTGTAAACAACTTGATGTCCGTCATTATTAAAACCCATTCTATTAATAATTGCTTCATCTTCTTTTAAACGAAAAAGCCGTGGTTTAGGATTTCCAATCTGAGGCTTTGGTGTCACTGTCCCAATTTCAGTAAAACCAAATCCTAAACGAAAAATACCATCCACAACCTCTGCATTTTTATCAAACCCCGCTGCAAGACCAATAAAATTTTCAAACTCAAGCCCAGAAACAGTTACACACAAACGTTTGTCGATAACCTTTTGACAGCCATTAAATCCACTTTTCAGCCCGAGAATCGCTAAACCGTGTGCTTGCTCTGGATCCAACATAAATAAGGCAGAACGGCCAATACAACGAAAAAAACTCATCAATTCTTCTCCACAACATAAAAATGATCCATCGCACCTCACCTCTACCTTTTAACACAAAAGATTTCCAATCAAAGAGAGCATATTATCCAAATAATATTCCTCTTCTAAAAGAAAACTCATCACATAATAGCCATACATGTTTATATTGGTTATACTATGTAAGGAACTTTTTATTCTTAAAAAATGTTTCTCTTTTTCGACATTTTTTAAAGATTAAAATATGAATCCTAATCTTATAAAATTCAGCATGAATTGAAACATCAATGGCTCTTACCATAGTCATGGTTTTATGACGTCTTATGCAGGAAAGCTCATAATTTTCTTAAAAATGCAGGAAAATTATCTCTATTCCCAAAGTTCCTTTGTATAATATTGTTTTCAATAGAAACAAAGCTTGTTCTATAAAGCTATTTTTTCCTAGCATTTATAGGATACATGGTTCATAAAATCATCTAAATTCATACTATTGTTGCACCATTTATGAGCAACAGAATGCTCAATCAATTTGTACTCTATTGATAAAATTTTGAGGAATCTGCGTTGTTTTCTTTGCCATTTCTGATGCATTAAATACAATTTTGCATCTATTAAGTGCTCTGTCTAACATATATTTTAAGTAATGACAGTTGATCATTGAACTCACACATCATACCAACGACTTCCAAACCAAAATGATCTTGCAAACCCTAGAGCTCTGCTATTTACAAACTGATACAATCTTCCAGCAGATAAAATGTGTCTCTTCCATCCGAATTATCGCCATTTAGCTCATGCAACCCAATACAAATAGCTAAGCCATAATGCCCTCTAATTGCTATTATCGCTTACTGAATTAAGAGGAATTAAATTATACGTTTTACTCCTGTCTCATCTATCTATTTCTTCCATCAGTGCTGAAATATATTTTTTATTCCTAAATTCTCTTTTTATAACAATACGTTATGCCAATATATGTACTTCATTTGAGAAGCTTTCTGATAGCTCAACTTTCAACACTACTCACTTGTGGTATTGTGTAAAAATCTCTCTTTTTAATGTTAACATAAACATCTTGAGGCAATTATATAAATTAAGCTATAGTTTTCTACTTTCTGTTGCAAAAAGCAGATATAGTTTTTATCAAAAAAGCTTTTTTCTAGGAAATGTTCTATATACATTCAAATAGAACTCTAAAGCTCTTTATTAAACCTTATAAAGTTCTTTGAAAATAATATTAATATTGTAATATAATCCTAAAAATAAAATCTGCCCTTTCCTTTTTCATCAAAAGCGGTAAGTAAATTACCGTATATCGCTTATATAAGGGGAAAACGCAATGCTTAAAGAATTCAAAGAATTTGCCCTAAAAGGTAATATGATTGATCTTGCTATCGGTGTGATTATAGGGGGTGCTTTTGGTAGCTTGGTCAACTCAATTGTCAATGATATTTTTATGCCAATCATTGGGCTGATTACAGGTGGGATTGATTTTTCTAATATGTTTATTCAACTTGCTGGCGAAAAACAAGCAACATTGAGTGCCGCCAAAGCAGCTGGAGCAACCATTAGCTATGGACACTTTATTACTTTACTTATCAATTTTCTCATTATTGCTTGGGTTCTTTTTTTATTCGTTAAGGCTATGAATAAAATTCGTAGAAAAGAAGAAGAAAGCCCCAAAAAAACGTCTTCAGAAGAACAACTTTTAACAGAAATTAGAGATCTTTTGGCTAAGAAAAAATAATTTTATACATGATTTACATCATGGAACACGAGGAAAAAACATTTCCACAGTTGTTCCATAATTGGGTTTTGAGAACAGTAAAAATTGTCCCCCTCTTTCTTCCACCATTGCTTTACACATTGGGAGGCCTAGACCTGTTCCCATAAAAGCGCTATCACCAGATCGGCCATCTTTGCGCTCTACTTGACCATAAGGTTGCAGTGCCTGTATAATTTCTTCTTCGTTCATCCCTATACCATTATCACTCACTGAAATTTTTACACGTTCTTTTCTATAAGAAACGTGAACAATAATCTGTCCACCCAAAGGTGTAAAACGAATAGCATTGGAAAGAAGATTCCATATAATCTGGCGAAACACTTGTTGTGATACAGGAATAAATGGAACGTGAGGTGGAGCAACAATACGCATGATAATGCCGTTCTGATTGGCTTGAGTTTCAAGAAAAGCTATCGTCGCACGTAAACAAGATATCACATCAAATGTTTCAGAAATAAGGGAAGAATCAATCTGGTTATTGGAACCAGAATAATTTATCTTTGAGCACTCTAGTAATTGATTAATCAGCAATAATATATGTTTTCCAGAGGAAATAATATCGCGTAAATATCCATGATAGCGCTCATTTTCTATCGAACCAAAACGGCCTTCTCTCATAATTTCTGCAAAACCAATAAGAGCATTCAAAGGTGTTCGTATTTCATGAACAACTCCAACGATTTTATCCTCTTCTGCTTTTTTTTCTCCTGATGGAACTGTTTGTGTCCTATCACGCAACATAACAGCATAATTGCCTTGCTTTGCCAAAAATACAATCGTTATCAAAACGGTTATATTTTTATGATTTTTTGTCATTAAATCAGCGGTTTCACTGCGATTTAAAACCTGATCTTTCTCCTCTATACGGATTGATTTAAAATATTTTTCAACCAAAAGTCGGCTTTGCAAAGTAAATAATGAAGAGAATGGCTGTCCTCGTAGTTCATTTATTTCATAACCCATTAATGCTAAGGCTGCCCTACTCGCTGATTGAATAAAGCCCTCTTCATCCAACCATAAAACACCATCAGTTGCTGTATCCAACAATGATAAAACTGCAGCGGGCTCTTTTATGAGAGCTTGTTCTATAGCATTGACCGGCAATGTTTGTGCATATGGTAACTGAATAGCTGTTTCTTCAACTAAATTTTCTTCTTTTACCGATGAATTCAATTCATCACGCAAGTGCTCTGCAATTTCACGAAAAGCTAAGCGTTCTATCTCCGTAAGACATGGCATTTCTGTTGCTAGCTTTTCATTTCTTTTTTCTTGGACTTTTTTTTGTATTTTTAAAACGCCAAAGCCACGAAACCCCTTAAGCTGCTTTTTAACATCAAAAATTGGCAAAGCCGATAATTCAACATCAAGCCATTGTAAGCAACCATCAACAGGCCATTGAACAATCTCTTTACTCCAAGGCATAGCCGCTTCAATAAAACGACTGAGAACCAGATATCGATCATCATTAAATTGATGAGCAAGCTCATGAAAACTACACCCTAAAATAGAAGAAGAGAGAGGACCAACAACTTCAGCTAGCTCTTTTGAGACTTCACAAAACAAACCATTCTGATCGATTTCCCACGTAAAAGGCCGTGGCAAAAGCTCTGGTGTAAAACGAAAAGCTTCTTGCTGACATTTTAATTCATTTGTATTTAACTTTAACTCATCCGCTTTTAATGGCATAATTAAAACAATGTTGGATTTACTCTCA
Organism: Bartonella sp. TT110JLCBS; assembly: GCF_042193405.1. NCBI lineage: Bacteria > Pseudomonadati > Pseudomonadota > Alphaproteobacteria > Hyphomicrobiales > Bartonellaceae > Bartonella > Bartonella sp. TT110JLCBS. The sequence goes on along the minus strand of NZ_JBHILT010000009.1, from coordinate 13,007 downwards.
AATGAATAATGCTAATTTGTTTACAATTATCTGTTCTGGTTAAAATAACTTGATATCTCATATCAATTGTCTGTAGCAAAATTTTGACTGTTTCATCAACAAAACAAAAATAAAAAGAAGCTTCCAGCTCTTGTTGCTTATTCACCTATTATTGTAATAAATCCTATTACAATAATAGTAACATCTCCCTCGCATAAATAGTACTCAAAAAGAATACACTTATTTTACGCATTCATGCGCCTGCTTTAACAAAACATATCCCATGATCCCCAAGCTTATTTTACGACAGCATCCTTAAATGGTGTAATGTAAAAGTCCCTATAGAAGATATCAAGACATTGTGCATTACCATTTTTATGCTTATAAAAAGCTGGTTAGCACCATCATTATACTAATTTCAACCCCTAATGTTACCAATAGTTCTTGGCATTTGAAGGCATTCATAAGCCGCATTTTTATTTTTTTAACTTTTTTACTCCTACATTATTATGATACGCAAGAAAATGGTTTTAATTACTTCAACAGAAACAGATTTGAAATGAGAAAATCTTACAATGTTTGAGACTTTTATTCACTGTGAATAGTGATAAATTATTATAAATCAATATATTGTATTATAAAAATCTCTTTTTCAAATAAAGCTTCTCGTAAGAACACCTTTCTTGAGCCAATAATATCAAATGATAATAAATTCAGCGTAGCGCTTTAAAGTACCCAATGCAACAGAACTTGCATATTGGACACTTTTCTTATGATGCTCCCAATAATCTCCCAAAGATCTTTCTTTCATTAAAATCGCTACAAAAGAAAAAATATGCTACCGCACTATTTTATTAAAAAATTTCTCTGTAAAAAAGAGAACATAAATCATCTGCCCTCATATAAAGATTTGTTTAATTTCTTTATATTCCAGATCATTTAGAAATGTTAAAATATCTCATAACCTCCTTTGATATCAGCTTGTTTACCTCATCAGAAGTCTTAATACAAAAGATCGCTTTTGCTTTATGACTCTCTACTCAATTTTTTAATATTATTATAAAAAACAAAACAAGCACATTTTAATAATGACTGTCAGACATTTTTAAAATTACCCATTTTAAAATGGGCTTGTTTATTTCCCTTCATTGAGTAAAATTTCACGTTTTCCAACATGATTAGCGGCTCCAACAATGCCTTTTTCTTCCATCCGCTCGACGAGAGAAGCTGCTTTATTATAGCCGATTGAAAGACGGCGCTGAATATAAGAAGTTGAACATTTTTTATCACGCATAACAATTTTTACAGCTTGGTTATAAAGTTCCTCACCCTCTTCATCAAAATTTTCTTCCTCAGAAATTCCAGCAACTGAATCAGCAGAAGTATCCTCTTTGTTATCGTCTTCATTATCAGTTACCGTTGCTAAATAATCAGGTTTACCTTGCATTTTAAGATGTGCAACGATGGATTCAACTTCTTCATCAGAGACAAAAGGTCCATGAACACGCACAATGCGTCCACCACCTGCCATATGAAGCATATCCCCCTGACCTAAAAGCGTTTCAGCACCTTGTTCACCCAAGATCGTACGACTATCAATTTTTGACGTTACTTGAAAAGAAATGCGGGTAGGAAAGTTTGCTTTAATTGTACCGGTGATAACATCAACAGAAGGACGTTGCGTTGCCATAATAAGATGAATACCTGCCGCACGCGCCATTTGCGCTAAGCGCTGAATGGCATTCTCTATTTCTTTTCCTGCCACCATCATAAGATCAGCCATCTCATCAACAATCACAACAATATAAGGAAGCTGCGTGAGATCCATGGCTTCTTCATGATAAAGCATTTCCCCTGTTTCCTTATCAAAACCCGACTGAACAGTACACATGATCGTTTCGCCTTTTTGAGCCGCAAGTGCAACGCGTGCATTAAAACCATCAATATTACGCACACCCAACTTAGCCATTTTGCGATAACGTTCTTCCATTTCACGAACAGCCCATTTTAAAGCTGTTACCGCTTTTTTGGGATCTGTTACAACAGGTGTTAAAAGATGTGGTATGCCATCATAAACAGAGAGCTCTAACATTTTAGGATCAACCATGATCAAACGACACTGCTTTGGTGTCATACGATAAAGAATCGACAAAATCATTGTATTAATTGCAACAGACTTTCCTGATCCTGTTGTTCCCGCAACCAATAAATGAGGCATTTTTGCTAATTCTGCAATGACCGGTTCACCATTAATCCCCTTCCCTAAAGCAAGAGCAAGTTTAAACTCACTTTCACGAAAAGAACGTGTTTGGATTAATTCCCGTAAATAAACGGTTTCACGAACCGCATTGGGTAACTCAATCCCGATAACATTACGTCCAGGAATGACAGCAACGCGTGTAGAAATAGCAGACATAGAACGCGCAATATCATCAGAAAGATTAATAACGCGCGATGACTTTACGCCCGCGGCGGGTTCAAATTCATACATTGTTACCACTGGCCCTGGATGAACATGGATAACTTCACCCTTAATGCCAAAATCTTCCAACACACTTTCCAAAAGTCCAGCACCACGTTCTAATGTTTCCTGAGGAATCATTGTACCTTCATGAAAAACAGGTTCTTGCAATAAATTGATCGGAGGAAATTCATAAACATCGCAGTCAACAGATTGAATATTTTGCGCAAAAGCAGAATCATAATTGCCTAATGGCGCGCGGCTAGATTGGAATATTTTAGTTTTAACGTTTGCTTGCATCACAGACAAATCTTTTGAATTCTTTGTGACATCTTTTGTTATACAATCAACGGTATTATTGGCGATAGTATTATTGCTATTTTCAGTCTCTATACAAGCCCCAGCGCCGCTTAACGCCTCAGTATTATTTACCGCCTCTGCATCACTTGACGTATGGACACAATCTTCAACAGAAAGCTTAGAATGATACTCTTTAATCGTATCATTATTTGTATGCATTAAATCAGAAATTTGCTCAACGCCTCGCATCCTTTCTGCTGGAGATTCTGATGTAATTGAATCATAGAGTTGTGGAAAACGGTATTCAAGAACACGGTAAAGAGCAGTTATTGACTCATCAAAGGCAGAAGGAATATGAGGTGTAATTTCATTTTTTGTGTCAATCGATGCATCCTTTTTTGAAGTTTGAGTATCCACATGTTCAAATATCAAAGATTCACACTCAAAAAATGCATCATCGGAAAGGTGCAAAGCAGGATTCATTTTTTGTAGCACATTTTCTCCTGGTAATTTATGTTCTTGTTTATCCTCCTTAAGCGGAATATTTGCTGGTGACATACCAGTAATTTGTCGTGACAACTGCTGTAAAACTGTTGAATGACAAACTGACGTTTTATTCTCTATTGATTGAGGATTAATGACTTTTTTTGTCGATAGAACATTTTTCGTTTTCTTGTTACAGCGTACAATATCTGTCATTTGTTTTTGATCTTGCTTCGTAAAAATTTTAAATTGTTTTGCAAAAACTGGATCTGTTTCTATACGACGACGCAAAATCTCAACTTCTGGGGTTCTCGTAAAACGGACATTTTTTCCGAGGGTAAATGCCTTTTTCCATACTTCCGGATAAGGAAATATCTCAGTAATCTTAATAGATAAATCTTCTCTTGATGCACCTTCTGTACCATCATCAGAAAAAGAAGAGGTAGGAATAGATTTTGTTTTCGAATTATGCATGGCACCCAACAAATTTATAGCAATGAGAAAAATAATCTTTTCAAAAAGAATTCATAGAGACTATCATATGAAGGTTAATAACCTTTTGCTGATGGTTACTTTTTAATGAAAAAAATAATGCCATAATGCATATTTATAATCTGCCTTTTGCATATTTACGATATAAATTGCTCAGTTTATGGTGTCATAGAGCTCGTATTTCATTTGTTTTGAAGAAAACTTCATGATAAAAAAGCTTCAAGAAAATTGTCTATGCCTCTCTTTCTCTCCCTTTTCATAAAAGAAACTAGTCTCAATAATACAATGAGCATTACTCTATTGAATTCTTCATGCTCAATTATCACGATATAATCTAATTTCTCGCGTTTTTATAAGATTACCCTTGTTATCCTCGTTTAAAAAGGCTTAGACTAAGACAATCATAATTACATAAATACAAATAGAAAAAAGGGAGTGAATTATGTTTAATAAACGGAAATTTTATATCAATGGTCTATGGGATGAGCCAAGCATTCCTCACGATTTTGACGTCATTAATCCATCAACAGAGGAGGCTTGTGCTGTCATTAGCCTTGGAAGTACAAAAGATGCCGATAAAGCAATTAATGCGGCTAAAGAAGCGTTTCAAAAATGGAAAACAACGTCACCAAATGAGCGTCTTGGATTTGTTGAAAAAATTCTAGAGATCTATGAAAAACGTTCCAAAGACATGGCAAAAACCATTTCAATGGAAATGGGAGCACCTATTGATATGGCGCTTAATGCGCAAACTGCAGCAGGAGGTTCCCATATTCGCAATTTTATTGAAGCTTATAAAGAGTTTTCGTTCCAAAAAACTTTAATAAAGGGAAATGAGCAAGCAATCCTTCACTACGACCCTATCGGCGTTGTAGGATTAATTACGCCATGGAATTGGCCCATGAATCAAGTAACGCTTAAAGTTATCCCTGCTCTCTTGGCTGGCTGTACTATGGTGTTAAAGCCTTCTGAAATTGCGCCTCTTTCTGCTATGCTTTTTGCTGAAATTGTAGAGGAAGCCAGACTTCCAGCCGGTGTTTTTAATTTAATCAATGGTGATGGTGCAACTGTCGGCTCTTACCTCTCAGCACATCCAGATCTAGAAATGATCAGCTTTACGGGTTCAACCAGGGCAGGAAAAGATATTTCTAAAAATGCCAGTGCTACTTTAAAAAGAGTCTGTCTGGAACTTGGAGGAAAAGGAGCGAATATTATCTTTGCTGATGCCGACTCAGATGCTATTCAACGTGGTGCACGACATTGCTTTTATAATAGTGGACAAAGTTGTAATGCACCGACTCGTATGCTTGTAGAACAGAGCATCTATGACAAAGCCGTGAAAATAGCCAAAGATATTGCAGAAACAACAAAAGTAGGACCAAACTGCCAAGAAGGAAATCATATTGGACCTGTCGTTTCAAAAAAACAATATGATAAAATTCAAGATCTTATCCAATCGGGAATTGATGAAGGTGCAACTCTTGTTGCAGGCGGGACTGGTTTACCAAAAGGAATGGAACGCGGTTATTATGTCCGTCCAACAGTCTTTGCTGATGTAAAACCTCATATGCGTATTTTTAAAGAAGAAATCTTTGGTCCAGTTCTCTCGATTCTTTCTTTTAGTACAGAAGAAGAAGCTGTCGCTTTAGCGAATGAAACTGAGTATGGTCTTACAAACTATATTCAATCGCAAGATCGCAACAAATGTCGTCGTATTGCGGCACAAGTACGTTCTGGAATGGTAGAAGTTAATGGGCATGGGTTACCCAGTGGAAGCTACTTTGGAGGTGTAAAATTTTCTGGGCGCGCTCGTGAAGGAGGACATTGGGGAATTAAAGAATTTCTCGATAGTAAAGCAATTTCGTACTGGTAAAATCTTATTAAAAACTTAATAGGAATCGTATGGTAATACAGAAAATAACGGATGAAGGTGCTCTTGGGCAACGTCTTGATCAGTGGTTTGCAAAACAATATCATAATGTGCTCTCACGTTCGCGTTTGCAAACCCTCATCCGTGAAGGCTATCTTAAAATTGATGGTCAATTCATAAAGGAACCAAAAACAAAATTAAAACCTAACCAAATCATTGAATTGGCAATGCCTGACCTTCGTGATGCAGAACCTAGTGCTGAAGCTATTGCATTGGACATTCTTTTTGAAGATGATCATATCATTGTTATTAACAAACCAGCTGGTCTTGTTGTTCATCCTGGCAATGGCAATTGGACCGGTACATTGGTTAATGCCCTTATTTACCACTGTGGGAATAGTTTATCTGGTATAGGTGGTGTTAAACGCCCTGGCATTGTCCATCGTCTCGACAAAAATACAAGCGGTGTTATGGTTATTGCAAAAAATGATCTGGCTCATAAAAGTCTCAGTGCTCAATTTTCTGATCATGGACGTACCTGCGCATTAGATCGACGCTACCATGCCTTGATTTGGGGAATACCTCAGCGCAACGTCTGGACAATTGATGCATCACTTGGCCGTTCGCCCCATAACCGGACAAAGCAAGCTGTCATCCATAGCCAAAACCCTTATGCTCGTCATGCGGTTACACATGTTTCTCTACTTGAAAAATATGGTTCTCATGCTGACTCTACATCTTTTGCTAGCCTTCTGGAATGTCGCCTAGAAACTGGACGCACCCATCAAATCCGTGTTCATATGTCTCATATTGGGCATCCACTCATAGGCGATACAGTTTATGGAAACGCTTTTAAAACAAAATCAAACACATTCAACCCCACTATTAGAAATGCAATCGATCAATTCAACCGACATGCACTCCATGCTACCAGTCTTACTTTTGAACATCCTTCTATCGGTAAAGTTATGTCGTTTTCTACACCATTGCCTCAAGATATGGCTAAACTTATTAAGCTTTTTAAAAAAATGAATTGAAACTTTTCCCCTTCTCAAGATTTCATAATAAAATATCTTTTTTTGAACAAAATTGAAAAATATGCTAGAGTGAGGTTATGAGGATAGTTAGCTATCTGAAACAGAGAATTTGCCTTATTAGGGAATTCAAACAAAAGGAGGGTGCTATATGGCCCATATGAATTTGTTATCAGTAATGACAGGTGATGGTGGTTTAAACCGTTACTTGGAAGAAGTCCGTCGTTTTCCAATGCTTGAGCCAAAAGAAGAATATATGTTAGCTCAGCGTTACCGTGAGCATAATGATCTAAAAGCTGCGCATAGGTTGGTCACCAGTCATTTGCGTCTCGTAGCTAAAATCGCTATGGGATATCGAGGCTATGGACTCCCCATTGGGGAAGTTATTTCAGAAGGAAATATTGGACTCATGCAAGCGGTTAAACGTTTCGAACCAGAACGGGGTTTTCGTCTTGCAACCTATGCAATATGGTGGATTAAAGCATCAATCCAAGAATATGTATTACGGTCTTGGAGCTTGGTGAAAATGGGGACAACAGCTAATCAAAAGCGCTTGTTTTTCAACCTTCGTAAATTAAAAAGTAAACTTCAAGCACTTGATAGCGGCGATCTCAATGCAGAACAAGTGAAAGAAATTGCAACCCAGTTGAATGTCACAGAAGATGAAGTTGTATCAATGAATCGTAGGCTTGGTGGTGACACTTCACTCAACGCACCAATTCGGACAAAAGAAGGGGAAAACAGCGAGTTACAAGATTGGTTGGTGGATGAATCTAACGATCAAGAACAAATTTTAATTGAAAAAAGTGAATTAGAAAATCGCCGTTCCATGCTCATAAATGCCATGGACAATCTCAATGAACGCGAAAAACGTATATTCAAAGCGCGTCGTTTAAGCGATGTACCACTAACCCTAGAAGAACTCTCTGGTGAATTTAACATCAGTCGAGAACGAGTAAGGCAAATTGAAATGCGTGCTTTTGAAAAAGTGCAAAACTCTATCAAAGATTTTGCTTTATCTCAAAGTTAAGTATAAAATTCTAGAATTAAGTATAAAGTCAATTGTTTGCGCATTCTAAGGTGAAAATGAAAAAAGCATATATTGGCTTTATACTGGTAAATTAACCTATAGAATTCTTTGAGATATTGATATGTGAACTTTATTGAGTACGTTTAGTATAATTGATAAAAAAGGCTGTAGAGAACTCTCCACAGCCTTTTATTTTTTTGCATCTATGTTTTATTTTTTTGACCAAGAACTGTTAACTTATCTTGTTGTGCAAGCCATTGTCCAATAACTTCATTAAAAATAGACTTACCTGTTGGTCCTTTTGCAAAGGTTAATTCACTTATACGCCCGTTTTTATCCGTTAACACCAAACGCATCCAATCTAATTCTCGCATCAATTGTAAATTTCGATCAAGAAATGGATGATTACCACTCAATGCGACAAGAAAAAAGTCATCGTTAATCTTTGCAGCAATGGTTCTTGTTAAAGCCTGTCCAATGGATTGTTCACTTGCTTTAAAGGTTAATGCTTGAACATTGCTTATAGCTTTACCTAAAAATTTATCCGAAAGAATAAAAATAAGGTCCATAATATATGAAGCAGGAAATGACTGATCGGTATTACGACGTAAAATTAACCGTAATGATATCCCTTCATCAGGAATTGTTATATCACCTTGTATAGTTGTTTCTTCTGGAGCCCCCTTCACTTGAGACTCTTTTATAAGCGTCCAGCGAGCACTTCCCGTTGCTATCTTTTCTGCATCATAATTTGTACGTGCTTGATAGAAAACAGCTTCACCTGATTTTTCAAGCAATTGCAAATTGCTGGCAACAACTGTTGAGATTCCTTCCTCATCTGAAGAATCTGTCGCTTTTTTTAAACCAACATCAATTTCACTTCCATCCTCTAATAAGCGTTGTGTTAACTTCCTTTTAATTGAAAGTGCCTTTGGTACTCTATGAGAAGCTTGAAGATTTTCTCCTAACAACTGATGATCATTTGATATAAATACACGCCCACCAACAAAAAAAATACCAACAGTTAAAACAACAAAACCAACAACAGAAATAGCACTTATCACAATACGTCTTTGCACCAATGATTTATTAGTACGACGTAAAGCTTGAGAAAAAATATGCGAAACAATATGCGGATTATCTTCCTGCGAAGAAGAAACCTTTAACACACCGCTATTAACATGCTGAGAAGGCAAATAAGCCTCCATATTAACAGGCTCTGCATCTGGTATATCTGATACACAAGGCTCATCAAATATCTTGTTATCCATTGAACGTATAACAAAATCCTGATTTCTTTTTATGTTGACCACTGAAAATTCATTATTCTTTGACCATAGGTTTTTTTTTGTAACTTTCTTATCTTCATTTATATTTGTGGGATTCCACCCAATAACTGAAGCAAGCAACTTCTTTTCAACTGCTAAATATTCTTCCTCAACAGTTGCAATAGAACTTTGAAGAATCTTTCTTTGTTCATCCGCTATTATTTGTGGTATTTTTGCTGTTAAAAATTGATGTTCTAGTGTTTCAGTAGCCCGCTTATAAATCCGCTTACGCACTTGCGGTGTAACATTATTTTGTGCATTAATCGCCTTTTTTAAGATTCCAACGAAATCTACCATTTCCTCTATAATCTCTCTTAAACTGAGAAAAAAACAGCAGTAAAGCTAAAAAACTTTATTTTAGCCTTCTAAATTGATTGTCATTTATACTGGTACAACTATTATAATAGTGTAAAATGAATATAAAAAATAAACAATGCTATTTTGCACCTTTCTCTCACACGCTCTAAAAAATTTTCTTTGTAAAAAATACAGAAACGAACAAAGAACACATATAGAAATCTAAAAACAATAATCAATTTGCAAAGGGATCTGTAATGAGAATAGTATCTTCACGCTCTGGACTCGTGGATAATAAAGCCACTTTCGTATTAATCAATTCTTCAATATAGCGTATATATTTAACAGCCTGCACTGGTAAATCTTCCCACCTCAATACATGTGCTGTTTTTTCCTTCCAGCCTTCTAATGTTTCATAAATAGGCTTCACCCGAGCCTGAGCCCCCATGGAAGAAGGTAAATAATCAATCCTTCTACCATCAAGCTCATAACCAATACAAATTTTTATTTCATCCAAACCATCTAAAACATCAAGTTTTGTCAATGCTATACCTTGAACACCGCAAATTGTTACCATCTGACGGACTAAGATAGCATCAAACCAACCACATCGACGCTTTCGACCCGTTACAACACCAAATTCATGTCCACGCACTCCTAGAAATTCACCAATATCATTTATCTGTTCTGTCGGAAACGGACCCTCTCCAACGCGTGTGGTATAAGCTTTTGCAATACCCAACACATAATGAATTGCACTAGGCCCCATCCCTGAACCTGTACATGCCTGCCCAGCGACTGTATTCGATGACGTTACATAAGGATAAGTTCCAAAATCATTATCGAGTAAAGCACCTTGCGCACCTTCAAAAAGAATGTGTTTTCCTCCCCGATACCCTTCATCTAAAAGACGCCACGTACAATCCATAAAGGGCAAAATTTTATCCGCTACTTGCATCAATTCATCATAAAGCGCTTGAGAATCAATCTCTTCAACACCCATTCCACGACGCAAAGCATTATGATGCCTCAAAAGCCGCTCAATCTTAGCCATAAGCGTATCTTTTTCTGCTAAATCCATCACTCGAATAGCACGCCGTCCCACCTTATCTTCATAAGCCGGTCCAATACCACGCTTTGTTGTACCAATCTTTAAACCAGATAAACCGCTTTCTCGAATCGCATCAAGATCACGATGCAAAGAAAGAATCAAAGGAGCATTTTCAGCAATACGTAAAATTTCTGGTGTAATTTTTATACCCTGATCATATAGTTTTTTTAATTCTGCAACAAAATGATGAGGATCAACAACAACACCATTACCAATGATTGATAACTTTCCACGCACTAAACCAGACGGTAAAAGTGATAATTTATAACTCACTCCATCAATAACCAATGTGTGGCCAGCATTATGCCCCCCTTGATATCTCACCACAATATCTGCTCGCTCAGATAACCAATCTACAATTTTACCTTTGCCTTCATCACCCCATTGTGTACCGACAACAACTACATTGGCCATAACTTTCTCCGTCTGTTTGGTCAAAAAAACCAGCATTCAAAAACAAATGCTTCTTTATAACGAAACCTTAGAGCAAGTGCGACTCCTCATTTCAGATTTTTCTCAATCTTTAAGTGATTAAATTTTTTAATTTATGATATAAATTTGTCATTTTTGCCACAAAAAGCGAAAAAATAGAGATTTTAATTTGTGCTTTACCTAACACCTGACAAAGCATTCATTCCCCCTCTTAATCTTTTACAATTAATGTAATACTTAAAGGCTGTTTGTCTAATACAAGAATACGAAAGATTATCATAATCTCTCGTATTTTTTCTGTTTAAAAACGCGTTGTGAAAATCGCCAATAATTATTTAAAGCTGTGCTTTTTCAACTTGGAACGCCCATTCAAGCCATTCTGTTAAAATTTCAAGATCGGAAGCTTCAATTGTTATACCCGCCCAAATTCGAAGCCCAGGAGGAGCGTTGCGATATGAACCGATATCATAAGCGACCCCTTCCTCATCAAGACGTTTCACAACCGCTTTTATAAAAGATACTCGCTTTTCCGTATCCAAAGCAGTAATCACTGGATCCACAATATCTAAACAAATAGCGGTGTTAGAACGTACTTCAGGATCTTTTGCCAAATATTCTAACCATGGCGTTTTGCGAACAAAAGCATCAAGTACAGAAAAGTTTTTCTCAACCCGTGCTCTTAATGCCGCGGCACCTCCTAGAGACTTTGCCCACTTCAACCCATCAAGAAAATCCTCAACACAAAGCATAGAAGGCGTATTGATTATCTTTCCTTTAAAAATATCTTCGTTCAACTTTCCATTTTTCGTCATACAGAAAAGTTGGGGCATCGGCCAAACTGGAATATGATTCTCAAGCCTCTCAACAGCACGAGGACTTAAAATCACCATACCATGTGCAGCCTCACCTCCCAAAACTTTCTGCCATGAAAAAGTGACAACATCTAATTTTGAAAAATCAAGATATTGCGCAAAAGCTGCAGATGTTGCATCACAAATGGTTAATCCAGCCCGCTTATGCGGAATGAAATCCGCATTAGGAATACGCACCCCAGAAGTTGTGCCATTCCATGTAAAAACAACATCACGATCAAAGTCAAGTTGTGTTAAATCTGGTATTTCACCATAAGGAGCTTCGAAACGACGCACATCAGAAAGCTTTAATTGCTCGACAACATCTTTATTCCACCCAAATCCAAAACTTTCCCACGCTGCCATATCAATGCCACGCTCACCTAATAGAGACCATAGAGCCGCCTCAACAGCACCGGTATCTGAACCTGGCATAATTCCTATACGATGATCAGAAGGAACCTCAAGGATCTCACGAGTTAAATTAACAACTTCAGCAAGTTTTAATTCTGCTTCTCTCGATCTATGTGAACGCCCAACTAATGCATTTTTAAGAACATCAAGAGTCCAACCAGGCCGTTTGCTACAAGGGCCTGAAGAAAAATTAGTATTATTGGGACGACGGCTTGGTTTTTGTAACATTATCATTATTTCTCCCCTTTTGGATGTTTGTTTTTCTTTATGAAGAAAAACAAATCACTATAAAGACTACTCAATAGTCTTTAAAAAAAATCAAAAATGTTTTCTCTTTATTTCGTAAGCTTAAAATTCACGGAAACTTTGTAAAAAAATCTTTTTTAATCATGCTGTTAGATCGATTCTTTTATTTTTTTCGTATCACCACCACGATAAGAATAGCATTCTGATAACAACACACTAACGTATCATAACATACCTATCAAGTTTATTTTATAATAAAAATTCATTGATCACTCTCTAGAATAGGGAGATAAACTTATTAAAAAATCAATTATTTTTCTTTTGATGACTGGACAGAGAAAATTTTAATGTTATAACCACAAACAATTTACATGTTTTATGAAACATGCCCAGATAGCTCAGTAGGTAGAGCAGCGGACTGAAAATCCGCGTGTCCGTGGTTCGAATCCGCGTCTGGGCACCATATTGTATCTTTAACATATTGAAATATATAGATTTTTTCTTTAAACCGCCATTTTCAGACCACCTTTCAGACCACCTTCTACGGTTTATATAATTTTACCTAATTTGTTCTTATTTGCTCCTTATTTTTCTTTGGAATGAAGGCTAAGATCTCTTTTTTTCTCCACCTCACTGCTCTCCCTAGCTTATATGGCTCCGGAAACAACCCCTGAAGCAC
>NZ_JBHILT010000084.1:0-1753 GCF_042193405.1 Bartonella sp. TT110JLCBS | reverse complement strand
CTCTTTATTGCACAAAACGTATCAAAACGCAAGCTGTTAAGTAAAATAAAAATGGGATTCACACTGTAGATTCAGTGATTTATAATTATCATTTATCAAATCAATTTAAATCATAATGAATAAAATGAACGCTGTTAATTTACCTTCTTTTCAAACAGAAGAACAATCTTCTTTTCGTCAACTGCCCCATAATATTGAAGCAGAGAAAGCTTTGCTGGGTGCTATCATTATCAATAATAATGCTCTTGATAGCGTTTCTGATTTTTTAAAAGCAGAGCATTTTTTTGAACCGTTGCATCAAAAGCTTTTTGATATCATTTCACAAATTATTCAAAATGGAAAAGTTGCAGATCCCATTACTATTAAGCCCTTTGTTGAAAATGATGAGAAAATTGGTGACATCACTGTATATAATTACGTGGTGCGTTTAGCTACCGAGGCAGTCACAATCATTAATACTAAAGATTATGGGAGTGTCATTTATGATCTGTTTATCCGACGCTCTTTAATTAACCTTGGCACTCAAGTTGTGAATAGAGCTTATGATGTTTCTGTAGAACTTACAACATCACAACAAATTGAAACTGTTGAAAATCAGTTGTTTGAATTGGCAGAAAAAGGAAAATATGGAGGTGGGTTTGAAAACTTTGATACAGCCATTGCAAAAGCACTTAACATGGCAAGCGCTGCAAAAAAGCGTTCCTCACAGCTTTCTGGGATAGCTACCCATATCAAAACCCTTGATGAGAAAATGGGAGGGCTACAGCCATCCGATTTGATTATCATAGCTGGACGCCCTGGAATGGGGAAAACCTCACTGGCGACCAATATTGCTTTTAATATTGCCAATGCTTGCAAGCGTCATGATAACAGCCAAGAAAATGAAGGGGGTATTGTAGGTTTCTTCTCACTTGAAATGTCATCTGAACAGCTTGCAACTCGTATTATCTCAGAACAAATAAAGGTTTCTTCTTCTGATATGCGTCGTGGTAATATCTCAGAAGAGCAATTTGCAAAAATTATTCACGCAATGCGTTCCTTACAAACAATCCCTCTTTATATTGATCAAACGGGTGGTGTATCCCTAGCACAATTGTCCGCCCGTGCAAGGCGTCTCAAACGACAACATGGTCTAGATGTCTTGATTATCGATTATATCCAACTCATGACAAGCGGTTCAAAGCGTTCATTAGAAAACCGCGTTCAAGAAATTACAGCCATTACCACCGGATTAAAAGCACTTGCAAAAGAACTCAATATTCCCATCATTGCTCTGTCTCAACTTTCGCGCCAAGTTGAAAACCGAACCGATAAACGTCCGCAACTCTCCGATTTACGTGAATCTGGTTCAATCGAGCAAGATGCCGACATTGTTCTGTTCGTTTATCGTGAAGAATATTATCTCAAAAATGAAGAACCAAAAGAAGGCACTGCTGAGTATAGCAAATGGCAAGAGGCAATGGAGCAAGCCAAGGGTAAAGCCGAGGTTATTATAGCAAAACAACGCCATGGTCCGACAGGAATCGTTCCCCTTGCCTTTCAATCCGATTTTACACGCTTTAGTGATTTATAACATAATGTAAAACATTAAATAATTGTTATTAGCTAACTGAAAACATTGTAAAAACACATAAAACATGTTATGATCTTTACATCATTTAATGGGACTTACAAACATGCTTAATAAAGTGATTTTAATTGGTCATTTAGGTGCCAATCCAGAAAGCAAAACAATGTCATCTGGTATCGAGGT
>NZ_JBHILT010000083.1:0-1780 GCF_042193405.1 Bartonella sp. TT110JLCBS | reverse complement strand
ATCTGGGGGCGTGCTTATGGCAATGCAAAAATCAATAAAAAAAGCAAAGTAAGGTTGGTTCCAAAAAATTGTGAGGTGTATGAAAGGGATAATGTTGTCAATATAACTGATAAAACAGAATAAAGAACGGCGTGGGGGACGTGCCTTCTTTATGGTGTATAAACGCATATAAAACGCATTGCTATAAACATCTCATAAAAGATAGCATTCATAAAAAAAAGCCGTGCCAAATGATATGACGCGGCTTTCAAATGTCTATTCTAATGATTAAAATGAATCATCCACAATGGAGTAATGAATGCATATATACAAAACGTATCATATTGCAAGCACTCTATGAGAGATATGAAAACTTATCAAAAGAAACGTAAATGTGCGTATGATCTTTAATAACTCATTTGAATTACAGAGCCTATAAACGCTTGTTATGGCTATTAAACGTATCAAACAAATCAAAATGCTCGGTAGCTTTATCAATCCAATCAAAAGCAAATGCATATTAAGTGAATGTCTTGTAAAAACGTTCTTTTTACATTTGGAAGCGTTGGTTTTTACAAAGCAGCTTTTCATAAGATAAATAAACAAACGCTTTTATAAAGTGTAAGGTTTTTAAGATTTTGCTCTGCTGTGAAATCTAGATCTTCATTTTTCATAAATGAAACGTTCTTAAGAGCAAATGATAACTAAGTTATAACTGTAATAAAAAAAAGTTTTAACGTTTCTTATAAAGATCTCATTTTATGTTTCAAACGTTTAAACGTGCATTTAAAGAGGTTCTCATAAGCGTATTTGTACTTTTCATTAAAACCTAATTTCTTTAAATATTAGCCGGTCCATTTTGGGGATGTTATCTTAGAATAGAGCATTCTTAAATATTACAGCTTTTGACTCAAAATTGAGTAAAAACCCATACCTTATGATGTTACAATGGTTTTGAAGTTTGTTTGCTTATCTTTGTCTTAATAGCTGCCCCCAAATTTGGAAAGAGCTCTTTTGGTTTCGTATTTTTAAACTATAACTTTTAAAACGTTTTTAGTACCAAATCTAAAGTAGATAGTAATTCTACTGCCATGGCATTATTTGCCTCCATTTTTTTGTGGAAGCGAATAGTTCCGTTCTTAAAGACTAGCCTGCAATCTATTCATTAAAAGGCCTTTTCATTTCATGAGATATAGCGTTTTGAATTTCATGACCTTTATTTCCTACCTCGGTAAAAAAATACCGTGGTTATAAAATCGATCTTGTCTTTAAATCCTTTTATGCAATCTTTAAAATGTTCGGTGTTATGATGATGCTGTTATGACAGCTCTCTATTTTGCGCTCGCCAATTTTGGCGAATGTTAATTTGCTCTTTTATGTGATTAACAATCCAATCTTTAAAACAAGATGTGATCTTTAAACGTATGTTATCGATATTTTCAAACGACTAAATTTAAAACAATGTGATTTGTGCTGTGATAAAAACGTATCATAAAATTTATGAACTGTTATGAATGATATCGGCTTTTCATTTCATTTGAATACACACATGCGTTATAATACTTACATCATGATTTGCTTTTTATGGTCTATTTATGCATGGCAATCTTATATAAAAAATGGTCAAATGAATCACGTATAAAAAGATGGATTCTTGAGTGGATTCATATAAAATAATTGCAAACAACATATTGACTTTATTGCGTTTTTTTGTATAATGTGACTCTGTAAACCAAAAGGGGGTCTCTACCTGTGGACTTCCTGTTATTTGGTCAAATTCTTGATTACACCTTTCCAAGGC
>NZ_JBHILT010000082.1:0-1818 GCF_042193405.1 Bartonella sp. TT110JLCBS | reverse complement strand
TGAAAAATGATGCCATGGCTATAAAGAACATAACAACTATAGAGAAAGCAAAAATGCAAATGAAAGCATTTGTTATAAAGACAGTCCCTATAAGGCTGTTAAGTCTAAAATGTGTTATTAAAAGAAATTAACAGAAATCTTAGAAGCCATTTAGTGACAAAATTGATAGGTTATAAAGTTTAAAATACGCATTATGAGAGCGTTTCTAAATATTATAAATGTATAGATTCAGAAAATAACGCAATCGTTTTATAAATCTTATAATATAGCTTTAAAAGCACATAAATATAAAAGAAGCAATTAATAAGCATAAGTTATTATCAATACATAACGTATTTAAAAAATAAGAAAAAAATATCAAAAAAGATAAAATATTATTTGACAATAAATACGTATTTTGTTATATAAATAATCAAGTGATCAAAACACTTTACGTTAAGCGGGTAGGTTACGAAACGACCTTATCCACTTCTTAAAATACTGACTATCTTTTATGCTTTTGTTAGCATATATAGTGATTTTGTCGGGTGTAGCTATGCCATACAATACCCTTTTTAGGGGAAAGCATAGCAACGGACTTAACGCCGTGTTTTGAGCGCCCGGCGCCTTTATAAGGTGTCAATTTCAAAACTTTTTACGTTAAGAAAGAATTTCCAATGAAAAAATACGAATTTACCAATGAAAAATTCACTTTTGATGGTCTTACTTTACACCGCATTCGTGCTCTAAGAGATTTCGATGATGTTAAGGCGGGGGACCTCGGCGGTTTTATTGAAAATGAAAGTAACTTATCCCATGATGGCAATTGCTGGGTCTATGATAATGCCGCGGTTCTTTTCAATGCAACTGTTTATGAAAATGCTAAAATCTATAATGATGCGAAAATCTTTAGAGGTGCCAAGGTGTATGGCAATGCTATCGTTAATGGCAAGGCATTGGTTTTTGATACAACCGCTCATATTTATGATAATGCAAAAATTCATGATAACGCTAAGGTCTGCGGGCATGTTTATGGTAATGCCGTAATTAGTGATAATGCTACTATTTCTAATAGTGCCAAGGTTTATGACAATGCCCGTGTCTATGAAAGTGCCTATGTTTGTGGCTATATTTTTGGCAATGCCCGTGTGTATGGCAAGTCACGCATTTATGTCTGGGCGCGCGTTTATGATAATGCCCATGTTTTTTGTAATGCCTGGATTAAGGATTATTCAAGTATCTATGGTCATGCCAAGGTTTCTGGATCGGCTCGTGTTGGTTGCTTTGTAAGGATTTATGATCATGCCAAGGTCTATGGCAAATCAAATATTGATCATCATGTGCAAATTTATGGCAATGCTGTTGTGAATAACCGTGCAAAAATTCGTAATGATATCTGTGATGATAATCAGTCACTAAAAGACGCTGCTTAAATAACGCGTGGGCGCGGCGGGGGCGCCCTCCTTTAAACATCTCATTTAAAAATTTAAATCTCTGTATAAAGGAATTGTGCTCATGCAAAAGAAGTTTGCACTCACAAATGAAACGCGTGTATTTGGTAATCATACCCTTTATCGCATCCAAGCATTAAAAGACTTTTCTGATGTTAGAGCTGGTGCCTTGGGTGGCTTTATTGAAAAGGAAGATAACCTCTCTCATGAGGGAAATTGCTGGGTGTATGATGAGGCTCTTGTGTTTAAAAATGGTCACGTTTATGAAAATGCAAGAGTTTTTGGCAATGCTGTCACTTGTGGTCATATCTATGATCATGCGCGGGTTTATGACAATGCTATCGTTGCTGGCTATGTTTATGATAATGCGCATGTTTATGGCAATGCT
>NZ_JBHILT010000081.1:0-1885 GCF_042193405.1 Bartonella sp. TT110JLCBS | reverse complement strand
ATGTAGGTTTTTTTGATATTGCGGTCGACAGCCCATAGATGTCCGCGCAAAATGGCATCATTGATCATATCTGCGGTGCGTACTACGGATAAGAAAGCAAATTTTGTATCACTTGAAAGGGTGCGATTACCCCAGAGGCGATAACCATTTTCGCGGATGATTGTTGTGATGTTTTGTTCATTAAGAAGGTTGGCACGGCTGGATCTGTCCCCAATGGAAAAATCAATGGGGCGCGCAGTTCCCACAATGCCATTGATCACTTTATTGGAAGGAGAATGCCAAAAACCATGGGTAAAATCTGTTTTGGCAATGACACCAGCAACCGCTGCACTTGCTGGCTGTTCTATGATTTTTCCATCACGATTCACCTTTACAAAAGGGTCAACGATAATAGCGCGTTTTGAATCAAAATCCTTTGCTGTGCTAAGAGCGGCTTCATCTGTTGTGTTGGGTGCATCAAGCACCACAATAGCACGCAGACGCTCTGCAATGCCAATCAGTTCTGCTGCGACGGGGTTGGCAGTTGCATCAGTTCCATTCTCTTCAATATTCACACTGGAAGGGCGTTGATGTGTAAAGCCTGGAGCGATGAGAATGCGTGGTGTTTGTCCTACAATGGATTGTGCTCCAATGAAAGCATGAACACCTTCATAAGCGCCATTTGCGTTTACACCACCCAGAATATTGGTGAGTGTTGCATTTTCGTTGTCACCCTCGTTCACGCGTACGACAACGACAATTGCTCCTACTTGCTTGAAAATAAGATCAAGGGCATTGGGTAAGGTCCCTTGACGCTTCCCCGTTTTATCGAGTTTTGCGGCTTGTGAAAGAGAGCCTGCTACCAAAACCGGTGTGTTGAGAGGGAATGCTTGTTCATCTGCATCGGGTGCTGTGCCAACAATCCCGATAACTGCCGATTGAACTGCGCGAAGGGGGCGGGTGCCGTCGTCAACCTCGACAACTTCAACACCGTGTAGAAAACCTGTTGCCATACTTTATGCTCCTTTGAAATATTGGCTAATGAAATGAATGGGAAAAATGAGAGGTAAAAAGCCGCTCTTGAGAAAGGTTTGTTTTCAACAAGCACTTTCTTTTTATAAATATCTTGACTTGGTCCCAAAATGGTACTAAGATTGATAAAAATCAGGATAAACTTATGAAAATTGTTAAAATCTCCACACTTCAAACTTTTTGGGCTCGATATCCTGATGCTGAACAACCGTTAAAAGCATGGGTAGATGAAGCTAAAAATGCGCAGTGGCGTTCTCCTCATGACATTAAAGAGAAGTATAAAAATGCAAGCATATTAAAGAATAATCGTGTTGTTTTTAATATTAGAGGCAATGATTATCGTTTAGTTGTTTCAATCTTTTATCCAGCAGGTTGGCTTTATATAAAATTTATAGGGACACACAAACAGTATGATGCAATTGATGCTAATACTGTAGAACTAAAGGAATTTAAGAAATGAATATCAAACCAATTCGTACAGAGAGAGAGTATCAAGAAGCTTTAGAGATTGTGTCTGCGATGTTTGACAATCAACCTAAAGAGAATACTCCAGAATTTGATCAAATGGAGGTTCTTGTGTTGTTGATTGAAGCGTATGAAGCAGAACACTACCCTGTTTCTCCTCCTCATCCTATTGAGGCTATTAAATTTAGAATGGAACAAATGAACTTAAGTGCTAAAGATCTTGTTCCTGCGATTGGTCATTTAAATCGCGTTTACGAGATATTGAGTGGTAAAAGAAAATTAACACTGCGCATGATTAAAAACTTGCACCAACAGTTCAATATTCCACTAGAAAGCCTTATCGCCTAGATTTGATTATCTTTCTCTTGTGGTTCTTTTATGAGCTCTACGGGTGCGTCTATTTCTGTCA
>NZ_JBHILT010000080.1:0-1885 GCF_042193405.1 Bartonella sp. TT110JLCBS | reverse complement strand
GCTGCCAACAATTATGTTCTCTATAAATCAAGCAATAATAACTTCACTTTTGGCAGTGCTGTCTCTCTATTAGGCGCACATCAACATAAAACCGAAGATATTGTGGGGCTCGATGATTTTAGAGCCAAGATCAATGAAGATCTCACAAGCTATGGACGCTTAGCCAGCCCAAATGAATGGCAGAATTATAATAAATTTACCAGCAAAGTGACTATGAGTGGTGCCTTAGAGCTTTTGGGCAATTCGTCGTTTAGCCTCATCCACAATGGTGAAGTGGTTACCAATTTAAACACTAACGGAAGCACCTTGAAAGGACCTTTGAGGGTCGATGGAGATCTTGTTTATACGAAATCAGACATAGATATTCTCAAGCAAGAAATTAAAAAAATTAAACAAGGCTTAGTTGATAAACTCATTAATTGGTCTGCGCTTGCTGATGCTGAATTGCTCTATACACAGGATGGGAAAATTCAATGGCCTGATTGGGTAACGGATAAAACTAAAGTTGAGATCCAAGCATGGGGCGGTGGCGGTAGTGGTGGCGGAGCGGATACGCCAAGATTAGGAGGAGGTGGCGGCGGTGGCGGTTGTTCAGTCTGGTATGGCTATAAAGCCAGTTTAAACGGTCACCAGGATATCATCATTGGTAAAGGAGGCGCTTCTGTTGCATCACGCAGTGCGACAGGAAATTCTGGAGGAACAACAGCTGTTGGAAAGAATTTTATTACGGCGACAGGAGGACATGGTGGTGGGGGTGCTTCTGCCTATCAATCTCACACGGGATTTGGTGGTGGTACGACTACCTACTATTCAGGCGATGGCGGTGCTGGAGGAACAGGTGGAAACTTTGGTTTAGCAACGGATGAACATCTAGGAATTGCCAAAGGCGGAAATGGTTATGCTGGAACGAATGGAATTACGAGTAAAACAAGCGGTAATGGAGGCGATGCTGGAGGTGATACATCACGTGGTGGCTCTGGAGGAGTCGGCAAAGGTTCCTATAGTTCGGGAAAAGCAGGGCGTGGTTTTGGGGGCGGAGGTGCTGGCTCTCATGGAGATTCCTCTCCAAGCGGCGCTGGAGCTGATGGCGCTGTTCTTATAAGGTTATGGAAAGATTAAATACAAAACCAAAAATAGCGCAAGTCAAATGGATAGCTTTTGTATGAGCAGGCTTATATGTTTTTAAGTCCTTTTATTGCTCTTTCAAAGCCCTTTAAAGAGCTTTTTGACTGACAGTGTCAGTCTTATGGAGCATGATGATGGTTGTTATAGTCTCTTCATTGATTTGGAGAGCAAGATGGCAACAGAATTTAATCATGGGATACGCATTGTAGAGGCTGGTGAGGATTCCCGTCCTTTAGCAACATTTGATCAGACCGCCATTGGGGCGGTTGTTACAGCCCCTGATGCTGACAACCAAGTTTTTCCCCTTAATGAGCCTGTGTTGGTCTTCACCCATGAGACAGAAAAAATCCAAAAGCTTGGAACAAGAGGCACAGCTCTTGATGTTATTAATGCTGTGTGCGCACAGGGGATTGAGGCACAAATTATCCTTGTGCGGGTAGAAGAAAAATCAACCATTGCTGAGACACAAACCGAAATGGTGGGATCCAATACTCACTTGACCGGTGTGCATGCTTTAGCGCATGCGCGGGGGCATTTGGGGGTGGAGCCTGGGATTTTACTGGCACCGGCTTATAGTGCAGGGCGGATTGACAATGGCAAAAACCCCGTGGCGGATGCCTTGGAACAGGTTGCAGAAAAGCTACAAGCCATTGCCGTGTTTGATACGGGGGGTAAAAACACGCAAGAAAGTCTTGCCTATCGTGCAGATTTTTCCTCACGCTTTTGTTATTTGATTGATCCCTTTGTACGGGTGGCAAAT
>NZ_JBHILT010000079.1:0-2017 GCF_042193405.1 Bartonella sp. TT110JLCBS | reverse complement strand
AAAAAAATTGACATCTTTCTCATTCGGAAAGATAGCTTGGTTAAGCTTCATGTCGCTTTTTCATTGGAACAAAAGAATGTATTTGACATTGTAATAATTGTATCTTATAAGTTACAAATGTTTACAGTATACAAAACAGAGCATTTTATAAAATGGCTAGATTCTTTAAAAGATGAGATTGCGCAAGCGCATATTGTTAAACGGATAGCAAGAATAGAAACGGGATTTCTTGGAAATGTAAAATTTTTCCGTGGAATTGGAGAGTTAAAAATACATCATGGTCCTGGCTATAGAATCTATTTTGTAAAACAAGGTAAACAAATCATTTTGTTATTAAATGCGGGTGATAAATCTACACAACAAAAAGATATCGAAAAAGCTCTTCAATTAGTAAAGGAAATGAAACATGGAAATTACTAAATTTGACACAAGTGAATATTTCAAGACACCTGAGACACAAAGGATTCTTTTAGAAGATGCTCTTGAAAGCAAAGATAGTAAGTATCTTGCCCATGCTCTTGGTATAATAGCGAAAAACCAAGGAATGAGTAAAATCGCCCAAAATACAGGGCTATCAAGAGAGTCTCTTTATCGTTCTTTAAGTGATAAAGGCGACCCACGGCTTTCTACTTTTCTCAGTGTTTTGAGTGCTTTAAATTTGCAGATTAGCTTAACGCCTATCCAAAATAATTGTAAGGAACAAGCAGCTTTAGAAGAAGCATCTTGACTACCTCCCCACCTTTAAAGATGGGGAAGGGAGGTATTTAAGCAATCTTTTAAATGAGGGGCTCTACATCTGGTTTATAACCTATCATGTATCCTCTTCGTCCATATGGATGACGCCTTCGCCTTCGTCGCATGCGTTTGGTGGGGCGTTTGGATCAAGGGTATCATCCTTGTCTGGTGTTGTGTTTGCAACGTTTCCAGCTGTGTCTTCTTGGGCTTCATCAAAAAGTTCGCATTCTATTTTTGTGGTGTAACCACCCGTTTTATCAAGTTTGTGCTTAACACTTTTGATACGCCATTCTGCTGGAATATAGGGGCGGAAAGGGGGCTCTTGAACAAGCTTTGCTTCTGCTTGCACAAACGGATCACCACCGATATCACATGAGAAAGAAGACTTACCGCGTGATGATTTATTGCGATAAGCAGCAATGGCTGCAACAGCCTCTGATTGGTTATGGTAGGTGTATTTGAGTTCATGAAAAGGCTCTTTACCAACCTTGACTTCCTTTTTTTCACCAGTGCGGATATCATGATAGCTTGCGATAACACCGCCTTTTTTCTCTTCTTCTTGCTCGTTCTTTTCAGATGTTTCGGCTGCTGTCTCTACTTTAGGCAAATTGGGGGCGTCACTTTCGTCCATATGGATAACATCTTCACCTTCCTCAATCTCTTCTGGTTCTCGTGCATCAGCAGCGGCTTTTTGGTCGTCCCCCACATCTGTTTCTAAGCCATTGGCTGCACCTGCTTCATCTCGTGCGCTGTATTTAAAATCCCAAGAGGTACAATGTTTTTCATGGATAACAATAACGGGGAGTGTTTCACCAGTGATGGCTTTGCCTTCGCCCCGTTTAGCCAAAACAAGCTTGCCATCAACGGGTTTTGCTACCGCATCATAGTCTTCTGCAAGGCGTGTGGCAAAAGCCATATCGCTTTCAGAAGTTTGATCAATGTGACGCACAACAATTTTAGCAAGAGCAGGGTCAACTTTTGGTGTATAGCCATTACGCTGTGCTATCTCTTGAACAATACTGCCAAGGGTTTGCTGGTGATAGGATTGGCTTTTGGGTGTTCTGTAAGACGTGTTCATTGATGCGGCGCGCCCTGTCACGCTTAAGCTTTGTGGTGGGCTGCTTACAGAGATTTCGTCTATCAGATAGGATCCCATATCGCGGTTTTTCCCGCCTTCATAGCCAAGTGTGACAGAAATGATTGTTCCGATAAGAGGAATATCAAGAAAGCCGTTATCACTGTCACGCGCACGGTCATCAAGCTCTATAGTGATACGATCACT
>NZ_JBHILT010000078.1:0-2037 GCF_042193405.1 Bartonella sp. TT110JLCBS | reverse complement strand
ACCAGCAGATGGCGGTTACATACCCATGCCTAGTGCAATGGTTGTTTCTAATCCTTTGGAAGAAAAGCCCTTGGGTTTAATCGCCTTTAGAAGCGGTAATGGTGTTAAGATAATCGTAGGAGGCAAGCAAAAGCTTTATAGTTATGATAGTCAAACGCAGGGTTGGAAGGACATTAGCCAAAGTGGTGAGACCTATCATGCGCATGAGGATAATCAATGGTCATTTGCTCTGTTTGGTCAAAGAATTATTGCGGTCAATAAAAATGATAAACCACAAGTTTTTAATACCCATAGTTCTGAACGATTTGAAGATTTAGGAGGCAATCCCCCGAAAGCAGGCTTGGTGAAGGTTTGGGGACCTTTTGTTTGTTTGATGCAATTGACAGATCACCCCAATCGCATTCATTGGTCTGGTTTGGAAGATGCTACTCATTGGACAGTTAAGCAGAAAGATTGCGATTTTCAAGATTTTCCAGATGGAGAATATGTTCAAGGGGCAACAGAGTCCACCAATCCCCTCATTTTTATGCGTTCTGCTATTTATGCAGGAACCTTTGTTGCGGGTTCTAAGATTGTGTTTACGTTTCAAAAGATACAAGACAAGCGAGGAGCCCGTAGTGCGTCCTCTATAGCATGTCGAGGGAGTGACGCTTTTTTTGCAGGTGATGGTGGTTTTTATCAGATGAGTTTGGATGGTCAACTTTTACCGATAGGTTTTGAAAAGGTTGATAGAACGGTTTTTAAAACATTTGATAAGTTTGCTCTTGATGAGATGCAAGGAGTTATAGACCCCATTGATAATCGGATTTATTGGTCCTTAAAGAGAGGCAATAACGAGCAAACGACCTTTGTTTATGATTGGGGTTTACAGAAATGGTCGACACTACAGGGAAAGCTTTTCACGTTCTTTCCAGTGTTTACAACAGGATATACTTTAGAACAGTTAGATGAGATTTCGATCAATCTTGAGGCATTGCCGGCTTCTTTAGACAGCCCTCGTTGGCAAAGTGGCGCGCCAATGCTTGGTGCTTTTGATGAAAACAATCGGCTTGTTATGTTTACAGGAGCCCCGATGGAGGCAACGGTTGTTTCGCAAGAAATGGGGGCACCGGATGGAAGTTTTAACTTTATTACGAAGATGTTTGCCGAAGTTGATACGACGGAAGGTCTTTTAAGCATTGGAGAGCGTCGGCTTCGCAATAATCAGACGCCGATCACATGGCACAAGGAGAGGGTGTGTTCGTATGTCACGGGCGCTTATCATGGTCGTTCGCGCAATCGTTATCACCGCTTTAAATTGCGCATTCCTGAAGGCATTCATTGGAACCATATTACGGGATTTAATGTGGATTTACGTCCTTTAGGCAGAGGGTAATGGCAAAAGTCTTTTTGACCACGTCTTGGGATATGGAGCGTATAGCACCATACCTTGAAGACATCATTGCGTCGTTTCGCGAGTATGTGGAACGTTTTAAACATGAAATTACGTTGCAAGGACTCATTGAATCTATTTGCATGGGCGAGAAACAGTTATGGCTTGTTTTGGATGATGAAGAGCGCTTTTTAGCGGTCGTCACGACCCAGATACAACAGACAGTTTTAGGAAAGAAACGCGCTCTGATTTGTGAATGTAGTGGCAAGGGTGTTCTTGATTTGGTTGACAATTTGCAAGTTGCCGAGGATTGGGCGCGTGAGAATGGGGCTTTTGAGATAGAGATTTTAGGGCGTTTAGGTTGGAAACGTGCATTGGACAAGCAAGGTTACAGCATAGATATGCTTTATTACAGGAAGGAATTGTAACATGGGGAGCAAGACACCGACAACAACAGAACAAAAGCAGGTGCAGACAAGCGCTCCTCCCGCTTGGATGCAGAATGTATTTAAGCGTGGGGGTGCAGATGCCTATCAAATGTATGACACAGGGATTGGGGGTAATGTGTATGGAGGACCTCGTATTGCCCCGTTAAGTGCTCAAACCACCCAAGCCATAGGTGGTCTTGGGAGTGTCCCTCATCATTATCAAAATCGCTCTTTGAT
>NZ_JBHILT010000077.1:0-2040 GCF_042193405.1 Bartonella sp. TT110JLCBS | reverse complement strand
CCGGTTCATGGCACGCTTGTGCGCCGTGGTGCATGGCTTGGGGCTTTATCGGGGCTAACCTCTTATGAAGGTTTAAGGGCTTCTTTTCGTGAAGCCATTGCACAACATGATGTTCGCGCTGTTTTATTTGATATTGACAGCGGCGGTGGAGAAGCCGGCGGTGTGTTTGATTTGGTTGAAGAGTTTCAAACACTCTCAAAACAATACGACAAGCCCATTTGGGCACATGCCAATGAGTTTGCCTGTTCTGCAGCTTATGCCATTGCTTGTGCGGCTTCTCAAATATGGGTAGCTCGCACAGGGGTTGTGGGCTCGATTGGGGTTGTTTGTGCCCATCTTGACCAATCCCGTGCAGATGAAAAACACGGGCATAAATGGACCTTTGTCTTTGAAGGTGATCACAAAACCCATGGCAACCCTCACGAACCCTTGAGCGATACAGCACAGATAAAAATGCAAGCCGATTGCGCCCTGCTCTACGAGATGTTTGTCGATTGGGTTGCAAAAAACAGACGCTTAAATGCTGATGCAATTCGTGACACAAAAGCAGAAACTTTTATAGGCACCCAAGCGATCACGCTTGGATTAGCAGATGCGCAGGGCACTCTTGCGCAAGCTTTGGAAGCCTTAACGGATTCCATATCACAAAACCCAACAGCAACAACAAAAGAAGGAAAAAACACATGGCACGCACACAATACCGCGCTGAAGAAAAGGATGATGATGAAAAAATTGTCGACATCATCAACGAAGACGAAGAGGACGAGAGCGACATTGACGAAGACACTCAAGACTTCGACGAAGAAGAGGAAAACGAAGATGAAGATGAAGACAATGAGGACAAGCAGGAAAACATAAAAGCTGCTCTTGAAAAAGAAAGAAAGCGCGCAAAAGCACTAACAACCCTTGAAAGGCAAGCAAAGCACTTAGGCGTTTCTTTTGACGCAGCAAAAGCTATTCAAAACGGTATGAGTATCGAGAAAGCACGCCAATGTGTGTTGACGGCTGCTAGCTCTCAAAGCGCGTCTTTAAAAGTCTCGCCTTATACCCCTCATAGTGATGGGACGAGCAAGGCAAAGATTCACGCAAAATGGGAAGCAGCTTGGAGGGCAGTGAAATGACGAATATTATTTATGACGACGTACGCAATGGCGCTTATCTTGGACCCTACGACCCTGACATGTCAAACGAAGAAGTGCTGTTTGCATCAGGAGCATTCATTGAAGCGGGAACTGTCATGGGGAAAATTACAGCATCACAAAAATATACCCCCCTTAATCCAGCAGCAGCAGATGGCAGTCAAATCCCTGCGGGGATTTCTTTTGCCACTGTTGATGCCTCTCAAGCAGATCAACGTGCCGTGATTACAGCACGCTTATGCACTGTAAAAGCTTCTGAACTGCTATGGCCAGATGCCATCACGGATGAACAAAAAAGTGCTGCCATTCAGTCTCTCGAAGACCATAACAACATTCTATTGCGATAGGAGAATGCACACATGGATATGAATTTTTTTAAACATGATGCTTTCTCAAGCATCACAATGATGAAAGCCATCGAAAACTATGAGTTTCAACCTGGTCTTGTAAGTTCTCTTAATCTCTTTGAAGAAGTTGAAACCAGTACCACAGTGGTTGGTATTGAACGGCGTGATAATACATTTTCGCTTATTCAAACCAGTGAACGTGGCGCACCTTTGACAGAAGGTGATAGAGAGGGTCGTAATCTTCGGTTTTTCAAAACAACACGGATTGCCAAAAGTGATACGGTGAAATCAGAGGAAATCCAAAACCGTCGTGAATTTGGCGCAGAAGATCAGTTAGAGACAGCAATGAAATATATTGCCAGAAAACAAAAGAAACTGATTTCTGAAATCGAATTGACATGGGAAAATATGCAGCTTGGCGCTGTTCAAGGTGTTGTCCTTGATGCTGATGGTTCCGTAATTGTCGATTGGTACAAAGAATGGGAAATCGCACCACCAAAGCCGATTGATTTTAAATTAAATAATGAGACAACCAATGTTGCGGACCATGTTGA
>NZ_JBHILT010000076.1:0-2077 GCF_042193405.1 Bartonella sp. TT110JLCBS | reverse complement strand
CGGTACTCCACATTCTAAAAGTATTTTATTTCTCCATAATGCTGGAGAAAGTGAGGGAATTGAGTTAACACATCCAGTGATACTTAACAGAGCTATACAACTCAACAGTTTTAAGATTTTCTTCATTATTCCCCTCTTTCAATGGATTTATTTACAATAAAACAGAGCTCATAAGTCTGTTGATATTTTCTGTCACCGCTGCTTAAAACAACGGTGAACAATATTGAGATGATTAGTTGAGAAAACAATCCCACCATTCCAAGCGAAGGCAAGGATGGCGGATTGTTGATCATCACTTAAGGCTTGCATTCAGGTTGTACTGGACTTCTTTTACAAAACGGGCTGTTTAAGCGCTTTTCGACACTTCTCTTCGGAATGACAGCACCAGGCTGACAAATGGGAAGGTTTTCTTCTCTAAATGTATAACACCAGTTTCCTCTCCCTTTATAATGGAATCCTGATTGAACCATGCAAGCATAAATTGTTGCATCCTCATTAATACTAAGCTTTCTGTTTTCTGAATCAATATCAAAAATGCTTGGCATTCCGCATTCTAACAAGGCTTTTCCTACTTCAGTAGAATCTGCACCTACCTTCTCCCACATACTCACATACTCTGGAGGAGGCTTATCAATGTTTTCAATGTCACATCCAGCTACACTTAATAGGACTATACCACTCAATAATTTCAAAATTTGTCTCATTTTTTCTTCCATAAATGCTCTAAAATTGAATAAGTTGAATTAATTTGTTTAGTAGGCGGTATTCCATAATTAGTTATACACGCTTTACTTGCATCACCATAACAATTATGGGGACTAGGATCATACCCGCCTAACGCCCTCCCTCCCTCTATCAATGGAGAGGTTGCTGTAGTCAATAAACTGGTTCCTACAAACAGCGTCATATATAAAGGATTTTTTATACCTTTCTCCAAAAGTGAAACATCTAGATTTAAAGGTACTTTATAAAAAGTAGGTGCATTGTAACCAAACAACGTGCTAATGGGGTCAGATGCATGGCTTTGTAAGTAAACATGATCATTTTTGCCATCGCTTACGACATATAATGCATTCGCTATAGATCGAGCATGATCCGCTGGTCCAAAAAGATAGATATCTGTTTTTTCTGCTATACCGTGAATGCCGCGCTTTTCAAAGTCACGCAGTCCATTGCCTACTGTTAAGCTACCACGACTATGCGCACTAACAATAGCCTTGTCATTACCATAACGAGAGGTAAAATCTTGGAATTTCTTGGCCGAATTACTCCATCCCCCAAAATACTCATAAATTGCTACCCCATACTCTACGAGCCTGTCTTTAGCTTGTGGGTGGTATGTAAAATAAAGGGGTTCATGCGCATTATCAGCTAATTGGACAGCACGATAGGCAGCCTCATCTGGTGTGTTAAAAATACCATTATAGAACATACGCCTGTTGCCATCAGAACCAGCTTGTAAATGCTTTTCTTCCTCTGGTTTTAAATAGCGATACAGAATTATTGGTTTTCCATCACTGCCTTTTATATACTCTCCATTTTCATCGGTTAAATAGAGGACATTGCCATTTTCATCATGCGCAATCTCACCTACTGGATGCTCTTTGACATTTGCGACTTCGCGCACTTTGTCCCAGTATCCCAATCCTTCATCCGATAAATCATTGATCATATCTAGGCGATTATGCACTGCTCCCTCAAGCGGTGCGACATCTAGCTGTCCTACTGCTTGGTGTGCTGCTGCGGTGTTGCGGTTGAGAGAGCCAATGATTTGTCCAGCATCTTGCCCCATCGCCCTCTGTCCAGTTGTATCAGTAAGGATGATAGTCCCATCGCTGATAGCAGATTTGGTTTCTCCTTCTGCTCCATCCTTGGCTTTGCCGTGATTTAAAACATTCTTGGCAATGTTTTTTATCGTGTCATTCCCAGAAAGGCTAAACCCATGGCTGCTGGCTTTAGCATGGGCACTGTTGCTGATATCACTGGTGCTAATGCTTCCTGTGGTCAGGCTGTTTTTATCTGCCGGCGCGGTGCTGGCAATGATGCCTCCGGTCAGCGTTGTTTTGTCTTTAACTAT